>JADLGX010000374.1 GCA_020849095.1 Candidatus Eiseniibacteriota bacterium | reverse complement strand
TCGTCCGCCACGATCATGCCGCTGCCCGAATGCTCCGCGACCAGCGCCAGCCGGCGGATCTGCCCCTCGCGCTCGCGCACCTGGGCGGTGCGCACGAACAACACCAGCGAGAACCCGCTGAACGCGAGCAGCAGGAGCGTGGCGAGAAGCCCGAGGCGGCCGATGTCCGCCTCCAGGGACTCCCGCTCGAATACCTCGGACTTCGCCACGAGGTCATGAGCCGCCAGTTCGAGATGGGCGGCATGGACCTCGGCGCGCCCGCCCAGCTCGGCCAGCTCGCGACTGCCGGCCGGCGCCTTGGCCACCGCCGGCAGGAGTCCCTGCAGGTCCGCCCACTCCTCGTCCAGCCGGGCCCACGCGGCGTGCACTCTCGCCGCGTCGTCCTCGGCGCCCGCGTCGGGTTGCAGCCGTTCCCGCACGGTGCCGGCGAGCGTGACCGAGAACTCCTCGGCGAGTTCGCCCAGGATCGCCGCGCTCGCGGGAACGCCACGCGTGACCGCCTCGCAGTGCCAGCGCATGTACGTCGAGCGCTCCTCGACGTGGCGCAGCGCGGCGAGCGAACTCGTGGCCGCTTCCTGGGTCTCGCCCAGATGAGCGAACGCCAGGCTCATGGCCAGCGCCGCCATGAGAGGCAGCAGCAGGAACAGGCCGGCCGGAAGAACGCGCCGCGCCAGCGCCGCCGGCCCGCCGCGCGAAGCGGGCGGAGCGGAAGCCGCGGACGGCAGCGGCGGCGGGGAGTTCCCCCACGTCATGGGACGAGTTCCTGTTCCGAGGGGGCGGGAAGTCGGGCAGGGCGACGGTGGTGCCTGCGGTCGAGCCGCAGGACTTCCCCGAGTATCGGTCCGGGCCGGACGGCCTAGAGGTTCGGTGTCGCGGCGAGCCTCGCCGCGAGCGCGCCCAGGTCCACGTTTCCGCCCGACAGCACGACGCCGATCCGGCGGCCGCGGCCGTCCACCCGCCCGGCGAGCAGAGCAGCCAGGCCGAGCGCGCCCGTGGGCTCCACGACCAGCTTGAGCCGCTCCCACAGCCAGCGCATGGCCACGAGCACTTCGTCGTCGGTGCAAGTGACGACTTCCCCGACATTCCGGCGGATCAGCCCGAGCGTCAGGCTGCTCAGGCTGGGCGTTCGCGCGCCGTCGCAGAGCGTGTCCGGAGCGTCCACGGTCTCGAGCCGGCCGCTGCGGAACGAGCGCGCACCGTCGTCCCCGGCCGCGGGTTCGACCCCCACCACACGGCAGGACGGCGCCAGGATGCGGGCCGCGACCGCGCTGCCGGACAGCAGCCCGCCTCCGCCCAGCGGGGTGAGCAGCAGGTCGAGTGATCCGGCATCCTCGATGAGTTCCGCCGCGGCGGTGCCCTGGCCGAGCAGGATGTCGGGGTGGTCGAACGGCGGCACCAGGGTCATGCCGCGCTCCTCGGCGATTCGCCCGGCGAGCGCCTCGCGACCCTCGCCGAGCAGGTCGTAGTGCATCACTTCGGCGCCGTAGCCGCGGGTTCCGGCCAGCTTGGCGGCCGGGGCGTGGGACGGCATGACGATGACCGCCGGGGCGCCGAGTTCGCGCGCCACCAGCGCCACCGCCTGCGCGTGGTTGCCCGAGGAGTATGCGACCACTCCGCGGCGCAGCGCCTCGGGTGGCAGCTGCGAGATCAGGTTGAACGCGCCGCGGAACTTGAACGCGCCCATGCGCTGGAAGTTCTCGCACTTGAAGAACACCCGGGCGCCGAGCCGCGCGTCGAGCGTGCGCGACGTGACGACCGGCGTGCGATGGGCGGCGGCCGCGACGCGGCCGCGCGCTTCGAGAAAGCGCGCGGCCAGCGTGGCGTCGTCCGGAATGCCGTGCTGCGCGGCCCAGCCCGAGAGCAGGCTCATCCGCCCGCGCCGCCGCCCATCTCGAGGCCGGGCTGCGTCTGGCGCGCGGGATCGAGAGCGGCGTCGATGTCGGCCTTGGACAGCTGCGTCATCTCGGACGCCAGCGCGCGCACGGGGCGGCGGTCCTTGAACGACTTCTTGGCGATCTCGGCGGCCTTGTCGTACCCGATGAGCGGGTTGAGCGCGGTCGCCATGCTCGGCGAAATCTCGATGTAGTCGCGGCACGTGTCGGCGTTGGCCACCAGCCCCGCGAGCGCCTTGTCCGCGAACACGCGCGAGACGGAGGCGAGCAGCTGCACGCTCTCGAGAAGGTTGCGCGCCATCATCGGCAGCATCACGTTGAGGTCGAGCTGGCCCCACTGCGCGCCCACCGTGATCGCGACGTGGTTGCCCATCACCTGCGCCCCCACCTGGATCACCGACTCGCAGATCACCGGGTTCACCTTGCCCGGCATGATGCTCGAGCCCGGCTGGATCGCGGGCAGCGTCACTTCGCCCAGGCCGCAGCGCGGGCCGCTGTTCATGAGGCGCACGTCGTTGGCGATCTTCATGAGGCTCGCCGCGACCGAGTTGAGCGCGCCGCTCGCCCACGCCGAGCCGTCCTGCGCGCCCTGCGCCTCGAAGTGGTTGGTCGCCTCGGTGAAGGACGTGGCGGTCATCTTGTGCAGTTCGCTCGCCACCCGCCGCCCGAACTCGGGATGCGTGTTGAGCCCGGTGCCGACCGCGGTGCCGCCGATGGCGAGCTCGCGCAGGTCGGGCAGCACGGCCTTCACGCGGCCGATGCCGTGGAGCACCTGCGAGGCGTAGCCCGAGAACTCCTGGCCGAGCCGGATGGGCGTCGCGTCCATGAGATGCGTGCGGCCGGTCTTGAGGACGTCGTGGAACTCCTTGGCCTTCGCGTCGAGCACCGTCCAAAGGTGCGCGAGCGCGGGAAGCAGTTCGCGCTCGATCTCGAGCACCGCCGAGACGTGCAGCGCGGTCGGGATCACGTCGTTGCTGCTCTGCCCGAAGTTCACGTGGTCGTTCGGGTGCACCTTGGCGCCGAGGATCTCGGAGGCGCGGTGCGCGATCACCTCGTTCGCGTTCATGTTGGACGACGTGCCGCTGCCCGTCTGGAACACGTCGATCGGGAACTGCGCGTCCCATTGGCCGCCGGCGACTTCCAGCGCGGCCTGCTCGATCGCGCGCGCGACGTGCTTGTCCACCGTGCCCAGTTCCGCGTTCACGCGCGCCGCGGCCGCCTTGATCAGGCCGAGCGTGTGGATGAACGCGGGCGGCAGCGGCTCGCCCGAGATGGGAAAGTTCTCGACGGCGCGCTGGGTCTGCGGGCCGTACATGGCCGCGATGGGCACCTGCATCTCACCGAGGCTGTCTTTCTCGATGCGGAACTCGGACATGATCTGCTCCTCAAGAGGCACGCGAGGGGATCGCGATTCGTGGCGGACACCCGGGAGCCCGCGGCGAGGCGGGCAGCGGGAGGATGCTAGACCTTTCGCGCCGCCGCGCGCCAGCGGCCGTGACGAAGCATGCGATCGGTCGTCCCACCTCAGGACGCACCGCACGCCACCTTCACCCGGGAGCACACCATGCGACTCTCCAACGTCGCGGCGGTCGCCGCGGCAGCCTTCTGCGCCGCCTCCATCACGATGCTCCCCGCCCTCGCAGGCGCCGCGGACCACTGGTCGACCGGCTTCGAGAGCGGGATTCCGGCCGAGATATCGGCGCCGGGCGCCACGGTGCAGGGCACGCAGGGCTGGGCGGCGCTCGGTCATCCCGGGAACACGTACGGCGCGAGCTTCCTGAGGTTCTCGGCGCTGACGCTGTCCGACACGAAGCTCGTGCTGCGCGGGTTGCCCGCCCACACGCACGTGTCGCTCGGCTTCCTGCTCTCGCTCATCGATTCGTGGGACGGCACCGAGCTGTACCAGGTCACGGTGGATGGCGACCTGCTCTTCAGTCACTGGTTCCAGCTGGCCACCGGCGACACGACGGACTACCCGGCCGCACCGGGAACGATCCTCTCGATGGGCACGAATCTCGGGTTCTCGAACGGCTCGTACTATGGCCGCGACCGCGCCTACGACCTCGGCAACGAACCCGCGTTTCAGGACATCCCGC
This sequence comes from Candidatus Eiseniibacteriota bacterium, assembly GCA_020849095.1. Lineage (GTDB taxonomy): Bacteria > Eisenbacteria > RBG-16-71-46 > RBG-16-71-46 > RBG-16-71-46 > CAIXRL01. Next base: position 51,116 of record JADLGX010000374.1, on the reverse strand, counting down.
ACACCGCGGACTCGCTCGTGGTCGTGTGGAAGCTGAGTGCCGTCTCCGGAGGGGCCGCGCAGCAGTGGCAGGGCGGTACGGACGAATCGTGGGCGATCGACAACGTGCGCGTGTCTCTGCGGCTCGCGGGCGCGGACGTCGAGGCGGCGCCCGCCGGCGCGCTCGCGCTGGCGATCGCCGGCGCGCAGCCCTCGGCCACGCGCGACGTGCGCGTGTCGTTCACGCTGCCGCACGGCGGCGGCGCGCGACTCGAACTGTTCGACGCCACGGGACGCCTCGTCGCCACGGCCGACGCCGGGGCGCTCGGCGCGGGCGGGCACACGCTCGCGCTCGGCGACGGCCGGCTCGAGCCCGGACTCTACTGGGCGCGCCTCACGCAGAACGGCGCCACGCGGACGGCGAAGGCGGTCGTGCTTCGCTGATCTCAGCCCTCGATCACTTCCCAGCGCGACGTGACCGGCATCTGCGGATCGAGCGTGAAGTGCACCGAGCAGTACTTGCTCTCGGAGAGCTTCACGGCCTCTTCGAGCGCGGACTCGGGAATGCCGTGGCCGGTGACGCGGTGCGTGAGCGTGATGCTCACGAAGCGCTTCGGCGGCGCTTCCGCGCGCTCGCCCGTCATGACGACTTCGTACGCCGTCACCTCGAGGCGCTTCTTGCGGAGGATGGAGATGACGTCCATGCCCTCGCACGCGGCGAGGGCGCCGAGCATCGCCTCGACCGGGCTCGCGGCGGTCACGCCTTCCCCGCTGTCGTACGTGGTCTCGTGTCCCGAAGAAAAACGGGCCCCGAAGCGGAGGCCCGTTCCTTCGACCGTCTGCAGTCGCAGAATGCCGTCGATGCTCATGCCGCCCTTCGCTCCTGGATGGGAAGGTCGTCGTCCGCTGCGACCGACGCGTCGCCGAGCGCCCGGAGCTTGTTGAAGCCGTTCAGCGCGGCGACCTTGTAGCACTCGGCCAGTGTCGGGTAGTTGAAGACGTTGCTCACGAAGTAGTCGAGCGAGCCGTCCAGCGCCATTACGGCCTGTCCGATGTGCACGAGTTCGGTCGCCTGCGTGCCCATGCACCATACGCCGAGGATTTTCTTGGTGTCGATGTGGAAGATCAGTTTGAGCATGCCGTCGCGGTCGCCCAGGATGTGCCCGCGCGCGATCTCCTTGTAGCGCGCCACGCCGGTCTCGAAGGGTACGCCGTCGGCCGTCAACTCCGCCTCCGTCTTGCCGACCCAGCTGATCTCGGGGATCGCGTAGATGCCGAACGGGTACAGGGTCGGCATGCTGCGCGTCTCGACCTCGAACATGTGGCAGGCGGCATGACGGCCCTGTTCCGAGCTCGTCGAGGCGAGCGACGGAAACCCCACCACGTCGCCGACGGCGTAGATGTGCGCCATCTTGGTCTGGAAGTGCTCGTTCACCGTGATGCGTCCGCGCGAGTCGGCTTCGAGCCCGGCGCGGTCCAGCTGCAGCCCGTCGGTGGCGCCCTGCCGTCCGGCCGACACCATCACGCACTCCGCCACCGTGCGCTTGCCGCTCTTCATGGTGATGAGCGCCTGCCCGTTCGACGTCGTCTGGATGCTCGCCACCTGCTCGCCGAGGCGGAACGTGAGTCCCATCTCGCGGGCATGGAAGGCGAACGCGTCCACGATCTCGCGGTCGCACATCTCGAGCAGCTGGGTGCGCATATCGAGCAGCGTCACCTCGACGCCCAGCGCGGACAGCATGCTGCCGTACTCCAGGCCGATGATGCCGGCGCCCACGACCACCATCTGGCGCGGCAGCCGTTCGATCCGCAGCAGGTCGTCGCTCGTAAGCACGACCTTGTGGTCCACCTCGATGCCGGCGGGAAGCCCCGGCACGGTGCCCACCGCGATGGCGACGTTGGCGGCCTGCAACGTGGTGACCTCGTCACCGTCCTGCACCTGGATCGTGTGCGGCGCGGCGAACCTGCCGTTGCCCGACATCAGGTGGATGCCGTTGCGCTGGAGCTGCTGGTGGATGATGTCACGCTCGGCCTTGCTCACCTCGTTGACGCGCGCGAGCAGTTCCTCGGCGGTGGGCCGGCGTCGGGGCGCGAACTCCTCGCCGTAGAGCCGGCGCTGGCGCATCCCGGACAGGTCGAGCACGGCCTCCTTCATGGTCTTGCTCGGGATGGTGCCCGTATTGATGCACACGCCGCCCATCTCGTGCCGGCGCTCGATGAGCGCCACCTTCTTCCCCAGTTTGGCGGCCTGCACGGCGCAGCGCTGCCCACCGGGCCCGCTGCCGATCACGACCAGATCGAAGGATTCCATGACGCTCCCTGTCTTGCCCGCGGGCACGGCGCCCGCACACCGGGCCGGCCATGGACAGGTCCGGGCGGACCTGTTCGTCCGCATTCTCGGCAGGAAGCCCGGGCCGCTGGATGGCGCGCGTGAAAGCGGCGCATCCGCCGCCATTTCAGCGCCGCTGCTCCTCGTCGTCCGGCCCGGGGCTCGCCAGCGACAGGTCGAGCTCCTCTTCGGTCAGGATGGCCCGCCGGGCCAGGATCTGCGAGGTGTCGTGCTCGAAGAACAGATGCGTCAGATGATCGATTCCCACCTCGATCTGCTTGCGGATGCCGACCATCTTGAGCAGGTACGCTCCCGCCCACGCGAGCCACGCCAGCCGTCCGGACAGTGCGACGCCGAACAGTTCGAGGACCGAGCTGTGCTTGCCGAGCGAGATGATGTAGCCCACGTCGCGGAACCGGAACGGCTCCGCCGCGCGCCCCTCCGCGCGGCGCACCAGGGTCCTGCCGACATGCGCGCCCATGGCGATCGCCGACTGGGACAACTGCGGCTGCATGGAGCCGTCCTCGCGCACCGAGGCCGCGCAGTCGCCGATCACGAACACGTCCTCGCGCGCCTGTCCGTCCGCGGACCGCGGGTTCAGCCGCTCGTCCACGAGCACGCGCCCGTCGCGGTGCTTCTCCAGTTCCAGCGCCTGCACGACGGGAGGCACGGCCACGCCCGCCGTCCACAGGAGCGTGAACCCGTCCAGCGCCCGGCCGTCCGCGAGGTGAACGCGCCGCGCCTCGACGCGCGAAACCCGCGCGCCCAGTTCGAGCCTCACGCCGCGCTGCTCGAGGAAGCGCTTCACGTATGCCGAATGCTCCGGACGCGCGGCCGGCACCGGGCGGTCGTTGCCCTCGACGATGGTCACGGACAGGTGGCGGCGGTCGAGCCCGGGATAGCGCGGCAGCAGCGACTCGCGCGCCATGTCGAGGAGTTCAGCCGCGACCTCGACTCCGGTCACTCCGCCGCCGACGATCACGAACGAGAGCAGCCGGCGCTTCTGGGCATCGGTGCCCGCCTGCTCCGCCATCTCGAACAGCTCGACCACGCGCGCGCGGAGCGTCATCGCGTCCACGAGAGTCTTGAACGGTCGCGTGTGCTCGGCGGCGCCGGGAACGCCGTAGTGGTGGGTGACGCTGCCCAGCGCCACGACCAGCGTGTCCCACGATTCGACGAGACCGTTCCGAAGCGTCACGCGTCGGGCGGCGAGATCGATGTGCTCGACCTTGTTCTTGTGGAACCGGATGTGCCGATGGCGCGCCATCTCGCGAAGCGGATAGGCGATGTGCCGGGTCTCGATCGCTCCGACGGCGACGGCGGGCAGCAGCGGGTTGAACTGGAAGAAGTTCTCCTTGTCCACCAGAAGCGTGTCCCAGTAGCCGCGCGCGGCGCGCGAGCGGCCGATCGCGCGAGCCACGTCGAGCCCGCCGAATCCACCGCCGAGAATGAGAAGCTTGTGTCCCGCCATGGCGGCAAAATATCACGACGGGCGCCGCTCCCCGCAACCTCTGGTAGCGTGCCCTCATGCCTCGACTTTCCGTACTGCTCCCCGTCCGCAACGCCTCGCCTTGGCTCGCGGCGTCACTGCGTTCGCTGTGGCGCCAGACGTTCACCGACTTCGAGGTGGTCGCGGTCGACGACGGCTCCACGGACGGCTCGGCCGGGATTCTCGACGCCGAGTCGACGATGGAGTCCCGCCTGCGCGTGATCCATACGGCGCCGCGCGGTCTTCCCGCGGCCCTGAACACCGCGCTCGGGCACTCGCTCGCCCCCCTGCTCGCTCGCCACGACGCCGACGACCTGTCCCACCGCGAACGATTCGCGCTTCAGGTCGCGCACTTCGAGGCGCACGCGGACGTGGATGTGTGCGGCACCCGCGTGCGGCTGTTTCCGGAGAAGCAGTACGGGGAGGGCATGCGGCGCTGGACGGCATGGCACAATTCCCTGCTGACGCACGAGCAGATGCATCGGGAATTGCTTATCGACAGCCCGCTGTGCCACGGCACCGCACTGATGAGGAGAGAGGCGCTCGAGCGCGTGGGCGGCTGGCAGGAGCAGGGCTGGGCCGAGGATCTCGACCTGTGGATCCGGCTCGCCGAATCCGGGGCGCGCTTCGGAAAGCTGCCGCGCGCGCTCTATGGATGGCGGCAGCACGACGCCAGTTCGACGCGCACGGACGGACGCTATGCCCGGGAGCGCTTCACGGAACTCAAGGTGGCCGCGCTCGACCGCACGCTGTTGCAGGGCGGCCGCCGCGCGCGGCTCATCGGCGTCGGCGAGAGCCTGCAGCGCTGGCGCGCCGCGCTCGGCGAGCGGGTCGCGCGCTCGATCGAAGCGCGCGCCCCGCTCGCGGACCTGGAGCGCGATGATGCAGCACCGGCCATCATCGCGCTGGTGGCCCCGGCCGCTCGCGAGCGCTGGCGGGCCGCGCTGACGAGGGCAGGCTGGTCAGAAACTTTGCATTTCATATTCGTCGCCTGATCCCACGCGGACGTCATTCGCGTGTTGACCCCATCCCGCGCTCCTGATAGACCACGGGCGCAGCACCCATGCAGAATCCCCCGAACGAAGGAGATGTGAATGGCGAAGAGGGAACGGAAGACCTACTCGGACGCGCAGCGGGAGGAGATCCTCGCCACTGCGCAGCGCGAAGGACTCACCGCGGAAGGCATCCAGAAGAAGTTCGGCGTGAAGCCGGTCACGTATTACTCGTGGCGGAAGAAGAAGGGCCTCAAGGGGCCGCGTGGCCGCAAGCCGGGCGTCGCCCGCGCCGGGGCCGCACTCGGTGGCGACCTGGGCTCCCAGGTGCGTGCCGGCGTGCAGGCCAAGGTCCGGGAACTGCTACCCGGCATCGTGCGCGAAGAGGTTTCGCGCTATCTCGATTCCGTCTTCGGCGGATCGAGCGGCGCCAAGCGACCCCGCGCGAAGGCCGCCCGCAAGAAGAAGTAGTCCGCACCGAACACACGGAAGGGCGCGTCCACGATGGGGACGCGCCCTTCTGCTTCGTTCCGGGCCGCTCGTGGAGCACCGCCCTCAGTGCTCGATTTCCGCCGCCGCATCGCCGTCGAGCAGCCAGAGGGCGCGACCGTCCCTCGCGAGCCGCGCGGGGATCTCACGCACGTCACCGGTGCCGGCCAGCGCGAGCCGCGCCGCGGCCGCCTTGCCGGCGCCGCTCGCGAGCACGAGCAGTTCCCGCGCCTCGGCGAGCGCCGCGGGGGTGAGCGTGAGGCGCTGCGCCGGCGGCTTGGGACTGTCCATGACCGCGGCCACGCGCGTGCGCGACTCCGCGAGCAGTGCTGACCCCGGGAAGAGCGAGGCGACGTGACCGTCCTCCCCCAGTCCGAGCACGAGCAGATCGAGTCCCTCTTCGAGCAGCGCGGCATAGTCGTGCGCTTCGGCCGCCAGGTCGGGGACCTCTCCGCGCAGCCTTTCGCATCGCGGCGCGCGCTCACCCAGCGGTTCGAGCAGCGCTTCGCGAACCAGCCGGTGGTTGCTGTCGTCGTGCAGCGGGCCCACGGCTCGCTCGTCGGTGAAGTACAGGATGACTCGCGTCCAGTCCACTGCGGAGGACAGTGGTTCGCGCGAGAGCCGGTCGAGCATGCCGCGCACCGAGCGTCCTCCGGGCAGCGCCACGTGAAAGACCCCGCGGGCCTGGATGGCACGGGCGGCCGCGTCCGCGAATGCGGCGGCGGCGGCATCGGCCAGCGCCGCGGCATCGCCCAGCACGCGAACCCGGACCGGGCCGTCGCTCAGGGATTGCGCCACTGCCGCCGGTCCCGCTGGATCAGCCGGTCCGCCGCCTCCGGCCCCCACGACCCCGGGTCGTAGTTGGGCAGGTCGCGCGGGGGATGGGAGTCCCAGTAGTCGAGGATGGGCTGGATCCACTGCCAGGACGTCTCGACCGCATCGCGGCGCGAGAACAGCGTCGCGTCTCCGCGCATGGCGTCGAGCAGCAGGCGCTCGTACGCCTCGGGCGGCTCGCCGCCGAAAGCCTCGGTGTACTTCATGTCCATCACCACGGGCGTCACGGTGAAGTCGTGGCCGGGCATCTTGGACGAGAACGACAGCGTGATGCCCTCCTCGGGCTGGATGCGCAGCGTGAGCACGTTGGGCTCCACGTGTTCACACAGGTCGCCGTTGCCGAACAGCGACAGCGGAATCGGCTGCATGTGGAACGCCACCTCGGTGACGCGCCGGGCCATCTTCTTTCCGGCCCGCAGGTAGAAGGGCACGCCCTGCCAGCGCCAGTTGTCCACGTAGACGGGCAGGGCGACGAACGTGGGCGCCACGGAATCCGGCGCCACGTCGGGTTCGTCGCGGTAGCCGCGGTACTGCCCCAGCACCACGTCGTTGGGAACGGTGTCCGCCCAGGGCATGCGCAGCGCCTGGAGCACCTTGAGCTTCTCGCCGCGCACGTCGTCCGCGTCGCCGCTGTTGGGCGGCTCCATGGCGCACAGTGTGAGCACTTCGAGCAGGTGGTTCTGGACGATGTCGCGCAGCACACCGGTGGACTCGTAGAACTTGCCGCGCGATCCCACGCCCACGGTCTCGGCGGCCGTGATCTGGACGTGGTCGATGTACTTGCGGTTCCAGAGCGGCTCAAACATGGAGTTGGCGAAGCGGAAGACCATGATGTTCTGCACGGTCTCCTTGCCGAGGTAGTGATCGATGCGGAAGGTCTGCGACTCGTCGAGCACCTCGGCCACGAGGCCGTTGAGCTGGCGCGCGGTCTCGAGGCTGCGACCGAAGGGCTTTTCGACGATGACCCGCGAGAACGTCGGCGCCCCCGGCGCCACGATGAGCCCTGCGTCGCGCAGTCCGCGCAGGATGGTGCCGAACTCGTCGGGAGAGACGGCGAGGTAGAATAGCCGGTTGCCGGCGGTGCCGAGCTTTTCGTCGAGCTCCTCGAGCGCCGCCTTGAGCCTCTGGAACGTGGCGGGGTCCTTGAAATCCCCCGAGACGTAGTCGAGCCGCGGCTCGAGCCACTCCCACACGCGGGGTTCGAGCTCGTTGCGGGAGAACTCGCTCACGCCGGCCTTCACCTGCGCGGCGAACTCCTCGCGCGTCCACGGCCGCCGCGCGCAGCCGACGGCGGCGAAGCGGTCGCGAACGTGTCCGCCGGCCGCGAGGTTGTAGAGCGCGGGCATCAGTTTGCGTCGCGTCAGGTCGCCGGTCGCGCCGAAGACCACCGTGATGCAGGGCGGAGCCTCGGGCTGCTGCTGCGGATGCGGCAGCCCGATCGGCACCTCGATGCGGGTCGTCACGCCCTACTTCTCCTTCACCGCGTGACCGCCGAACTGGTTGCGCAGAGCCGCCAGAACGCGGTCGGTGAACGTGTCGTCCTGGCGCGAACGGAAGCGGCGCATGAGCGAAAGCGTGAGGACTTCGGCCGGCACGTTCTTGTCGATCGCCTCGAGCACCGTCCAGCGGCCCTCGCCCGAATCCTCGACGTAGCCGCGGATCTTCTCGAGCTTGGGATCCTGCTGGAACGCCAGTTCCGCCAGTTCGAGCAGCCATGAGCGCACCACGCTGCCCTGGTTCCAGAGGTGGGACAGCTTGGCGAGGTCGTACTCGTACTCGCTGGCCTGCAGGATCTCGAAGCCCTCGGCGTACGCCTGCATCATGCCGTACTCGATGCCGTTGTGGATCATCTTGGAGAAGTGCCCCGAGCCGACCGGGCCGGTGTGCAGCCAGCCGTCCGGCGGCGCGAGCGTGTCGAACGCCGGCGCGAGGCGCGCGATGGACTCGGGCGTGCCGCCCGCCATCATGCAGTAGCCGTTCTGCAGCCCCCACACGCCGCCCGACGTGCCCACGTCGGCGTAGCCGATGCCGTGCGCCGCGAGCGCCGCGGCGCGGCGCTTGTCGTCGTGGAAGTTGGTGTTGCCGCCGTCCACGATGAGATCGCCCGCGGAGAGCAGCGGCGTCAGCTGGTCGATCATCTCGTCGGTGGTCTTGCCGGCCGGCAGCATTACCCAGAGCACACGGGGAGCGGCGAGCGACTTCACGAGCTCGGGGATCGAAGCGGCCGCGACGGCGCCCTGCGCGGCCGCCTCCTGCACCTTGTCGGCGCTGCGGTTCCACGCCACGACGCGATGCCCTCCACGCAGGAGGCGAAGCGTCATGTTGAAACCCATGCGGCCCAGCCCGATGAATCCGAGTTCCATGGCGATTCCCTCCGGTGCGCACGCGCTCGCGTGCCCGACGATCCCTGTCCTGGCGGGGAGGCGGTCCCCACGCGCATGTCGCGCGCATCAAACGCCCCCAGCTCACCTTCGCGCAAGCAGAGAAACCCGCGCGGGTGGCGTTCATGTCCCGGTTGTCATCGGCGGCCGAACTTCGCCCCTGCAGCGGGATTCCGGAGTCCGCGCGTGATAGCTTGCTGGCCGTGACCTCCCCTGCCCGCTCTCCATGGCCGCGCCCGCTGGTGGCCGTCCTGCTCGCCTCGGCGCTGTTCTCGCTCTTCCTCGCCCTCGCGTACCCGCTCTTCGACCCGGACGAAGGACGCAACGCCGAGGTGGCGCGTGAAATGGCGGCGACCGGCGACCTGGTGATTCCGCACCTGGCGGGCCTGCCGTACCTGGACAAGCCGCCGGCGCTCTTCGCCGCCGCGGCCGCCTGCATTCGCGTGCTCGGCCCCACGCCGCTGGCCGCCCGCCTGCCCGCGATCCTCGCCTCGCTGGCGGCGCTGTGGCTGCTCGCCCGCGCCTCCCGCCGGCTCGAAGGCGACGCGCACGCCACACTCGCGGTGGCGCTCACGGCGTCGGCGCCGCTGTTCACCGCCCTGTCGGCGTACGTGATCTTCGACATGCCGCTCGCGCTGTGCGTGACGGTGGTGTGGACCGGCATCGCGATGGAGTGCGAGACCGGCGCGAGCTCGCGCCGGCGCGCGGCGATGTTCACCGCCGTGACGCTTGGCGTGCTGCTCAAGGGTCCGGTCATGCTGGCGTGGGCGCTCGGCGGCAGCGCCGCCGCGGCGCTGGTCGCGCGCGAGCGCGCGCCTCTGCGCTGGCTGGCGTGGTGGCCCGGATGGCTGATGGTGTTCGGCGTCGCGGGCGGCTGGTTCGCGCTCGCGCTGCGCCGGCATCCCGAGTACGCGCGCTACGCGTTCCTCGAGGAGTCGCTCGAGCGCATGACGAGCGGCTCGTTCAAGCGCGACCAGCCGTGGTGGTTCGTGATCGCCGTGTTCGCCGCCGGCGCGCTGCCGTGGTCCATCGGCACGCGCTGGCGCGGGCCCTCCACGCGAGCCGCCCGGATCGCGCTGGGCTTCGTGCTCTTCGCCGCTGTGTTCTTTTCGCTCTCGCGCAGCAAGCTCGTCACCTACCTGCTGCCCGCGTTTCCCGCGTTCGCCTGGCTCGCCGCCCAGTCGTGGCTCGCCGCGCCGCGCCGGCCCTCGCGGGTGGTGGCGGCGCTCGCACTGGGCGCAATCCCCCTCGTTCTGGTGGTGGGACGGCCCGCCGTGTTGCGATATGCCGACTCGCAGTCCGGCGCGCCCCTCGCGCGCGCCATTCGCTCCTCCGGAGGCGGGACAGTGCGTTGCGTCGGCTGCTATAGTCCCGGCACCGATTTCCTGCTGGGACGCTCCAGCACCGTGATTTCGGAGCTGGGGCACGAGATCACGAGCACATACGTGGTGCGATACCGCGAGACGCTTCGCGAGCGCGGGCAATGGACGCTCGTCGCGAACGAAGCCGACGCGCCTCCGGCCGACGTCCTGGTGTACTCGCCGCGGCGCGCGAGGGAACTCCCCGCCGGCGAGTGGAATCGCATCTTCGAGAGTCCGCGCTTCGTGGCTTACCGGCGCGCGGGCCCCTCTTCACGCTGACGGGAGTCCCTCCATCCATGTGCGGCATCGCCGGCCTGATCGCGCCGGACCTTTCTCCCCACGAACGGCTCGATCTGGTGCGCGCCATGGTGCAGCGCCTGCGTCATCGCGGGCCCTCGGGCGAAGCCCTGTGGTCCGGAGACGTGTGCGCGCTCGGCATCGCGCGGCTTGCGATCGTGGCGCCGAACCAGCCCGCGCGCGTTCTCGAGAGCGAGACCGGTGACGTCATCGGCGTGGCCAACGGCGAGATCTACAACCACGACCCGCTGCTCGCCCAGCTGCGCTCGCGCGGACACGAGGTGCCCGCCGGCCCGGACACCGCGCTGCTTCCCCACCTCTACGAGGAGCGCGGGGACCTGTACCCCGAAGCCCTCGACGGCATGTTCGCCGTGGCGCTGTGGGATCGCAGCACCCGGACGCTGACGCTGGCGCGTGACCGCGCCGGCGAGAAGCCGCTGTTCTACGTGCAGAAGGGCTCGGCGTTCGCATTCGCGTCGGAACCCGGCCCGCTCGCCGCGCTCCCGTGGGTGTCGCGCGACCCGTCGGCCGCCGCGATCTCGCGCTATCTCGTGCACGGCTACTTCGCCGGCGCGGACTCGGCGTTCGCGGACCTGCGCCAGCTGCCCCCCGCGCACACGCTCACGTGGCGCGACGGCGAGATCCGCACCCGCCGTTGGTGGCGTCCTTGGGACGCGCTGCTCGCTTCGTCCGCCCGCATCGACGCGGCGGCCGCGCCCGAGGCCTCGCTGCTGGCGCTCTCGCAGGCGGTCGCCTCGCGCGTTCCCGGCGAGGTGCCATTCGGCGTGTTCCTGTCGGGCGGCGTGGATTCGGGGCTGGTCGCCACGCTGGCGGCCCGGCACCTGAAGCACTCGTTTCCCACGTTCAGCATGCGCATCGACCACCGCGGCTACGACGAGTCCGCCTACGCGCGGCGCGTCGCGGAGTCGATCGGCGCCGAGCACCACGAACTGGTCATGACCGCGCGCGAGGGCGAAGAGGCTCTGCTCACGTGGGCGGCCGGCATGGACCAGCCGCTCGGCGATCCCAGCGTGCTGCCCACGTGGGCGCTGGCGCGCTTCGCGTCGGCCCACGTGCCGGTGGTGCTCACCGGTGAGGGCGGCGACGAATTGTTCGGCGGCTACCCCACTTACCTGGGACACCGCCACGCGGCGATCGCGGACGGCGTGCCCGCGCCGGTCGCCGACATCGTGATCGCGCTCGCGCGCCGGTTCCGTCCCAAGCATCACCACGTCACCATCGCGCACCTGCTCGAGAGGTTCCTGGGCGTGCGCGGGCTGTCGCCGTTCGAGCGTCACCTGGCGTGGTTCGGCACCGCGCGGGCGGGCGAAGCGATGGAGCTGCTGTCACCGCAGCTGCGCGCCGCCGCCGGCGCCGAGGCGCCGCTCGCGCACGCGCGGCACCTGGAGCGGGTGCTCGGCGACATGCAGATGCTGCGCGCGGGCCGGGCGGCGAGCCTGACCGCGTACCAGCTGCTCGATTTCGAGACCTACTTGTCGGGCGACCTGCTCACCAAGGTGGACCGCTGCACGATGGCGCACGGCGTGGAGTCGCGCGCGCCTTTCCTGCGCCAGTCGCTCATCGAGTTCGCGCTGGCGCTCCCGGACGACGCCAAGCTGCGCGGGACCAGCGGCAAGTGGGCGCTGAAGGAAGCAGCCCGCACGCTGCTTCCCGCCGACCTGCTGGCGCGGCGCAAGCAGGGCTTCTCGCCGCCGTTCTCGGCATGGGCGCGCGGCCCGATGCGCGCCATCGTGCTCGACGAACTGTCGCCCGCGCGCATCGAGCGCGCCGGAGTGCTCGACTCGCGCGCGGTGACGCGCGTCGTGCGCGATCACCTGGACGGCCGCGAGGACCGTGGCCGCACGCTGTGGGCGCTGTTGTCGCTGCAGTGCTGGGCCGAACGCTGGGTCGCCGGCGCGCCGGCGCCGCTGCCCTCGGCGCTGGCGGGCGATCCGGCCGCAGCGCCCGCTCTGCGGGGCTGAGCGCCTCTCGCCCGCGGCGTCAGGCGGCCGCGGGAACGGCCGGCTGCGGAGCGCGGGCGGGAATCATCAGCGCGCAGACCCAGCCCACGACGATCAGCCCGGAGAGCGCCATGAGCGCCACGCGAAGACTGGTGTGGTCCGCGAGCGCGCCGATCGGGCCCACCAGCAGCGCGCCCAGCCCCCACGCCGCGCCCATGAGCAGGCTCGAGATGGTCGAGGCGTGCCGGGGCGACAGCTCCTGCCCGAGCACCACGTTGACCGGCAGCGAGCACTGCAGGAACGCGTAGCCCGTCACCAGCGACACGAGCCCCGCGGTGGAGGGCAGCAGGAAGAAGAGCGCGAAGAACGGGATCGCGAGCAGGAACGAGGCGCGCACCACCTTGCGCCCGCCGACGCGGTCGGCGATCGCGCCGCCCACGAAGCCGCCGAGCGCGCCGCACGTGAGGTAGATCGTGGTCAGCACGCCGCCCGCTTCCACCGACCAGCCGCGCTCGTGCACGTAGAGCGGCAGGAACGTCGCGAATCCCGAGGACACTGCGGAGCGCATGACGACCGCCAGGTAGATGAAGCTCAGCGGCTTGGCGACGGGCGCGAGATCGGCGAGCCGGGTGCGCGCGCGTTCGGCGTGCGGCACCGCGGGCAGGCGGCGCATCCACGCGAGCAGTCCCAGCGACAGGAGCACGCCCGGCGCTGCCGCGATCCACGTGCGCTCGAGCCCGAACAGCCGCGCGGACTGCGAGGCGAACATGGGACCGAGCGCCCAGCCCAGGGTCCCGCCCGTGACCCAGAACGACATGGCGAGCCCGCGCGAGGCCCCGCACGTGGCCGCGAGCGCCGCCGTCTGAGGATGGAAGGCTGCCACGCCGACTCCGCCCGCGACGAGCAGCGCGACCAGGGCCCAGTACGTGGGCGCCGCGCCGATGCTGGCCAGGAACACGGCCGCGACGAGCGGCCCGAGGGCCACGAACCACGGCCGCGCCATGCGGTCCGAGAGCACGCCGAAGAGCGGCTGCGCGAACGACGAGGACAGGGAGCCAAGCGCGACGAGCCCGCCCACCATGGTGTAGTTGAGTCCCAGCCGGTGCACGAGCAGCGGCAGCAGCGGCAGGTAGAAGCTCGAGTACGAGTCGATCGTGAAATGCGCGAGCGAGAGCACCGCGAGCCGGGAAGTGACGGAGTAGCGCATGAGCGGTGCAGGTTATCACCGCCGCGCCGATCCGGTGCGCCGGAGGCGCAAACCCGGCGAAAGTAGAATGACACCGGGCGCCCGCCGGAGGGCGGACGCCCGAAGATTGTTCGGCATCACCGCGGCGGCCGTCCGCCGTCGTGAGCCGTCAAGCCGCCTCGCGCGACAGGATGCGCTCGAAGCGCTCGATGAACACCTCGGTGCGCGCCACCTCGGCGCGCGCAGCGCCCAGCAGCTCGCGCATCCCCTCCACGCGCTCCTCGCGCGCCCGGGTCTCCATCTCACCGAACAGCATGGTGCAGCCGCCGGCTCCGATGGTCGCGCACATGCCGCCCAGCCCGTGCGCCTCGAACTCGATGCGCTGGCAGTCGCCGCTCTCGACCGCCTCGTGCAGCCGCGACAGCCGCGGGTAGACGTCGCCCAGGTAGGTGTGCAGCAGCGAAGAACGCAGCGCGGGCAACCCCATGCTGGCCACGTTCAGCTGGTCGAGATCGATGGCCGGGCCTTCGGGGAGGCCCGGCATGGCCGAAGGCTCCAGCGAGACTGGCGTGCCCGGTTCCACCAGGGACAACTGCGGCGCGGTCCACGTTGCGGTCGGCAGCGCGGGCGACGCGCCAGGCGATGCCGAATCCGGCGCCGTCGCGGCGGAACCCTCGGCGCGCGTCTCGCTGCGCAGCGTCCAGCGTTCCACCGCCGTGGTCAGTTCGGCGAGGTCGACCGGCTTGCCGAACACGTCGTCCATGCCGGCGGCCAGGCAGCGCTCGCGGTGCGCGGCGTGCGCGTAGTGCCCCGTCAGCCCCAGGATGGGGGTGCGCCACGGGCCGCGCTCGCGGGCGCGGATGGCGCTCGTCGCGCTGCACCCGTCGAGTCCGGGCATCTGCAGGTCCATGAGGATCAGGTCCCAGCGGTCGTCGGCGGTGCGCTCGATGGCCTCGCGTCCCGTGCTCGCCACTTCGACGTTGTAGCCCACGCGGTTGAGCGCGCTCTTGGTGACCAGCTGGTTCACCATGTCGTCCTCGACGAGCAGGATGCGCAGCCGGCCGCGGCGTCCCTCGGCCAGCGTGTGCCGCGTGACGAGCGGACGCTGGTCGGGCGCCATCTTGGCGTGACCGCGGCCCGTCACCTCGGCGAGCGCCTCGTAGAACTGCGCCACGTCGAGCGGCTCGAGCAGGTAGGCGGAATAGCCCAGCTCGCGCGCGCGCTGCGCGTCGCCCGGACGGCCCGCTTCGGTCGTGAGCAGCAGCAGCGTGGCGTCCAGGTCGCGATCGGCGCGGATGGCGCGTCCCAGATCCTCGCCGTCGAGCCCGGGCAGCTGCATGCTGAGCACCGCGACATCGAACGCGCGGCCCTCCTGCACGGCTCCTCGGATGCGGTCGAGCGCGCCCATGCCCGTTTCGGCCTCGGACACGTCGCAGCCCCAGGCCTGCGCCACTTCGCACATGAGCCGGCGCGCCGAAGCCACGGGATTCGCCACGAGCACGCGGAGCCCCTTGAGCTCCACGTCGTCGGGCAGCGGCACCGGCATGGCGTTGTCCTGCTTGGCCAGCGTGAGCTGGAACCAGAACGAACTACCCTCACCCGGCGTGCTCTGCACTCCCACTTCGCCGTTCATGAGCGACACGAGCCGGCGCGAGATGGCCAGCCCCAGTCCCGAGCCGCCGTAGCGCCGCGCGATCGAGGCGTCGGCCTGCGTGAACGCCTCGAAGAGCCCCTTCTGCTGCTCGGGGGTCATCCCGATGCCGGTGTCCGTGACACGGAACATCAGCGTCACCTTGTCGTCGTCCTCGTGCACGCGTTCCACGCGCAGCGAGACCTCGCCTTCGTCGGTGAACTTGACCGCGTTGCCGCAGAGGTTGAGAAGCACCTGACGAATGCGACCGGGATCGCCCTGCACGCGGGACGGCACGAGGGCGTCGATGCGCGACTCGAAGCCGAGCCCCTTGGCGTCGGCCAGCGGGGCGAGCAGCGCCGCAACCTGATCCACGGCCACACGCAGGTCGAAGTCGATCTGCTCGAGCGACATCCGCCCGGCCTCGATGCGCGAGTACTCGGTGGTATCGTTGACCAGCGTCAGGAGCGACTGGGCCGACTGCTGGATCAAGTCCACCATCTGGCGCTGCTCGAGCGACAGCGAGCTCTGCGCGAGCAGGTTGGCCATGCCGATCACGCCGTTCATCGGCGTGCGGATCTCGTGGCTCATGGTGGCGAGAAACTCGCTCTTCAGCTGGGCATCGGACTGGGCCTCGTCGAGCTGGGCCCGCCACGAGGCCGCCTCGTCGCGAGCGGAGGCCAGTTCCACGCGGGCCGAAACCAGTTCCTCACGGGCCAAAGCCAGTTCCCCGTGAGCCGAAACCAGCTCCTCACGGGTCGAAGTCAGTTCCCCGAGGGCCGACGCCAGTTCCTCGGCGGCGAGTCCGTCCGAGATGGCCTGCGCCGCGTCCACCGCGGCGACCGCACGGTGCGAGCGCGGGTCGTCCCACGACTCGGCTTCGCGGGCGACGCCCACGAAGTAGCGCTCTCCGTCGGCGCGCTCGAGGAGACGAACACGCACGGCCACGCGCACGTGCGAGCCGTCCTTGCGGAGCAGGGGAAGCGTGCGCTCCGCGAACGGGCTGCCCTTGCGGGCCTGGCGGGCGAAGGCGCGGAGCGCGCCGGAGCGGGCCTCCTCCGGCAGGATGTGCACGAAGACCGATCCCACGAGGTCGCTCGCGCGGTAGCCGGCGAGGAGTTCGAACGCCGACGAGGCCCAGACGAAGCGGCCGTGGGCGTCGCAGCAGAAGACCAGGTCCGGCGCGACTTCGAGCACTTCGCGCAGCCCGATCGCCGGAGCGAATGCGGGCATGCCGGCGCCGGCCCGCGGAGGGAATACGCGGTCAGTCATGAATGGCCTCGTGAGGGGTTCGAGGGCGCGAGTTCGCGACGCCGGTTGCGTCACGCGCTCGCACAAGTTGCGGAAAGTATCGGCGTTGCGAAACGCCAGCTTGAGCGCAATCCCGTCCCGCCCGGGCCGGGCGGCCCCTCGGGGCGCAAAAAAAAGCCGCCGGTCCGCAAGCGGACCGGCGACTCGAGACTGTCGGTGTCGGCGGCGTTGGGTTCCCCGCAAGGGGCCCGGCGCCACATCGTCCGGGAGTCCCTACGAGGACGTCACCTCCACCGAACTGATACGGCTACTGTCCAATGGACCACCTCCTTTTCGGGGCATCCCAGTTTGGAGGGACCCAACCCTCCCGACGACGCCGGCTGCCCGGCCCGCGCCATCGCGCACGGTGATCCGTGCGGGTGAACTGTCGGGAGAAGTTTCGGCGGGTGGCCCCGGGGAGGTCAACCTCTTTTTTTCTCACCGCTCGGACTTCCAGTGTTTGCCTCGTCGTAACGTCCATTCGTGATAGTTTCGCCGTCCTCATTCCGGGTCCGGCGTCCGCCGACCCCACACTCCCACCCAGCATGGAAGGACCCATGGAAAAGAAGACCAAGGCGACTGCCCGCCCCAAGGCAGCCGCGAGCGGCACCACGCGCCGTGCCGCCAAGAGCCCCGTGACGACCAGGCCCGCCGCCAAGCCCCGCGCTCGCGCCACCAAGGCCGCGGCCGCGTCCCCGCCCGACTCGATCGTCCGCGCGAGCGCACCGTCGGTGGACCGGGACCAGGTGGCCAGGGTCGCCTACAGCCTGTTCGAGGAGTCCGGCTTCCAGCACGGACGCTCGCTCGAACACTGGCTCGAGGCCGAGTCGCGCCTTTCGCGCGGCCTGAAGCTCTAGTCCGCGCGGGCGCCCGCCGCCCGCGCAGCCCCCACGACGCGCCCGCAGCGCCGACCGCGCTGCGGGCCTTCGTGTGTCAGGCGCGAGCCGCCTTCGTGATGATGCCCAGCACCAGCCGGACGACCACCTTCTCTCCCTCGGCGAGGCCGGCCGGGCACTCGGTGGCGCTCACTCGGCTGGTGAGCGGAGCCTCGCCGGCTGCCGCGCCGTCGAGGGAGACCGTGAGGTCGAAGAAGCGGTCGCCGTGAATGTCCACCGGCCGGCACGACGCCACGACACCGGTTCGGCTCTGGGGCAGGAGCATGCTCATCGCGGGGCCTCGGGGTTCGGGTTCGCCTGATCCGGCGGCACACGAGGCGCACCCTAACCGACGGCCGCGATTCGCGCCGGACGGCGGCACCCGTCATGCTGCGGCAAAGTAGGAACGGCGTTCGAAACGCGACCCCCTCCCGCGCATCCAAGCCGCGTCCTTTCCCGACCGAATCCACTCCGGAGTGCCGCCGACATGCGCCGTTTCGTCCCGCTGGTCCTCGCGATGGGCCTGCTGGCCGCGCTCCCGCCTCTCGCGTTCGCCGCGGGCGTGATCCGCGGCCAGGTGAGCAGCGCCGTGACCAACCAGCCGCTGCCGTCGGTGCGCGTCCAGGTGCAGGGCGCGAGGCTGGGCGCGCTCACCGACGATCGCGGGCGGTTCGTCATCGAGAACGTGCCCGCCGGTCCCGCCAACCTGGAGTTCGCGTTGCTCGGCTACCGAAGGCTGGTGCTGTTCGAGGTCGAGGTCACGCTCGGCCGCCCGGCCTCGCTGGACGTCGCGCTCGAGGAAGAGGTGGTGAGCGGCGACTCCGTGACCGTGACGGCGTCGCCGTTCCGGCGCCCGGCCGAATCGCCGGTGTCGGTGCAGAGCATCGGCGCCAGCGAGATCGAGCGCTTTCCGGGCGGCAATCGCGACATCTCCAAGGTGGTCCAGAGCCTGCCCGGAGTCGCCAGCGCGGCGAGCTACCGCAACGACGTGCTCATCCGCGGCGGCGCCCCCAACGAGAACCGCTTCTTCATCGACGGCGTCGAGGTGCCGGTGGTGAATCACTTCGCCACGCAGGGTTCCTCCGGCGGACCGGTCGGCATGATCGACGTGAACTTCATCCAGGACGTGGACCTGTTCACGGGCGCCTTCCCGGCGAGCCGCGGCAACGCGCTCAGTTCGGTGATGGAGTTCCGCATGAAGAACGGCAACGACGACCGGCTCGCGCGCAGCATCACCGCGGGCGCGTCGGACTTCGGCGTGACCGTGGACGGACCGGTCGCGCGGAAAGGCCGGCTGATCTTTTCGGCGCGCCGCTCGTACCTGCAGTACCTGGCCAGCGCCATCGGGCTGCCGTTCCTGCCCACCTACAACGACGCCCAGCTGCGCTTGCACTGGCATCCGAACGAGCGCGACCAGTTCAACTTCATCGGGATCGGCGCGATCGACCAGTTCGAGCTGAACACCGACGCGACCGAGACGGAGTTCCAGCGCTACGTGCTGGACTACCTGCCCGAGACCCCGCAGTGGAACTACACGACGGGCGTGACCTGGAAGCGGCTCGGGATCGCCAGCGTGCGGACGCTGGTCGCCAGCCGCAGCCAACTGGAAAACCGGGCGAAGAAGTACTTCCGCAACGACGACAGCTCGCCGGCCAACCTGCTGCTCGACTACCGCTCGCAGGAGATCCAGGACCGCGCGCGCGCCGAGTGGACGCGCCGCGCGGGGGACTGGCGCTTCACCTGGGGTGGCGGCGCCGACCATCACCGGTACACCACCTCGACGTTCCAGAAGACCGTCACGCCCGAGCAGGTGCTGCAGGTGGACTTCGCATCCGCCCTTTCGCTCACCACGGCCGCGGCCTTCGGACAGGCCACTCGCTCGTTCGCGGGCGAGCGCATCACCGCTTCGATCGGCGCGCGCGCGGACGCCGCCGACTACTCCCGCCGCACGCGCGATCCCCTGCGCCAGTTCTCGCCGCGCGCGTCCGGATCCTGGCAGGCGACACCGGCGGTGCGCGTCAGCGCGAGCGCGGCGCGCTACCACCAGCTGCCGCCCTACACCGTGCTCGGCTGGCGGGACGAGCAGGGCGCGCTCGCCAACCGCGCGAACGGCGTGCGCTGGATTCGCGCCGATCACGCCGTGGCGGGGATCGAGTACGCCACGCGAACCAACTCGCGGCTCACGGCCGAAGCCTTCCTCAAGCGCTACTCCGACTACCCGTTCATGACCCGCGATTCGGTCAGCCTCGCGAACCTCGGCGCGGACTACGGCGTCATCGGGAACGGGCCCGCCACTTCGTCCTCGCGCGGCCGCGCATGGGGTTTCGAACTGCTCGCGCAGCAGCGGCTCTACCGCGGGTGGTACGGCATCGCCGCGTACACGTTCGTGCGCAGCGAGTTCACCGACAACCGCGGGAGCTACCGGCCCTCGTCCTGGGACAACCGCCACATCGTGTCGCTCACCGGCGGCCGGCGGCTGCCGCGCGGCTGGGAGGTCGGCGGCCGCTGGCGCTACCTGGGCGGCGCGCCCTACACGCCGGACGACGTGGCGCGCTCGTCGCTGCGCGAGGTGTGGGACGTGAGCGGAGTCGGCGTGCTCGACACGCAGCGCCTGAGCGCGGGCCGCGGCGGGGCGCAGCACCAGCTCGACCTGCGCGTCGACAAGCGCTGGCCCTATCGCTCGGGCGGCATCGAGCTCTACCTGGACATCCAGAATGCCTACGCGTTCGCCGGCGAAACCAAGCCGACCCTGACCGTGCAGCGTGACCCCACCACCGGCTCGCCGCTCGTGGACCCGAACGACTCGTCGCGCTACCTCATGAAGACGCTGGAGCCGGATGCCGGCATGCCGCTGCCCACGATCGGACTGCGCTGGACGTTCTGATCCTGAGACCACACGGGGCCGCGCTCGCGCGCGGCCCCGCGAGATTCCGGACTACTTCGCCCGGTCGAGCTTCTTGAAGTACTCGATCAGGCTCCGCGCCTCGGGCTGCGTCAGGTGCAGGTTGAGCATCTGGACGTTGTTGCTCTCGGCCATGAGCGCGTGCGCGATGGGGTCGGTCTTCGTCATCACCTCGGGATGCATGATCTGGTGCTCGAGCCACAGCGCGGTGCGCCGGTGGGTCACGCCCTTGAGGTCCGGTCCCGTCATCTTCTTGCCGTAGGTGTGGCAGGCAATGCAGCCTTTGGTCGCGAAGAGCTTTTCGCCGGCTGCAGCCATCGCCGCATCCACCGCGCCTTCGGCTGCGCGAGGGCCCTCGTCGTAGAGCGACTTTTCGAGCAACTGGGCCGCGGGCGCAGCAGCGGTGTCGACGGCCGGCGTGGCGGCCGGTTCGGCCGGCGTGGTCTCGGCGGGCTTCTGGCCGCATCCGGCCATGATCGGAAGTGCGAGCAGCAGCAGGACAGCGAGGAAGCGATTCATCCATGACCTCCATTGGAGTTCCCACGGCGAAACCCGTGGCTCGAGCGCGGCCTGCGCCGTGAGGTGTAGCACATCCCCGCCGCTCTCTCCCGCTGCCCACGACCGGACTGCGCTGGACATCCTTGCGCTGCCGTTCGCCCCGCGGCTTCGTCAGTCGAGCCCGCTGTCGGGGTCGCGATCGATCCACACCTTCACGTGCCCGTCCTCGGATTCCACTTCGACGAGCCCGATCTCACCGTGACGGCGGAGCAGCGCGTCGACATCGGCGCTGTTCAGCCGCCCGTCGCGCCGCATCAGGGCTTCGACGACCGGCGAGGGGACGAGGATGCGCGCGTCACGGTCGCCGCCCCGGTCGAGCGGTTCGAGGACCAGCCGCCCGTTCTGCCGGTAGGCGCGGGTGCGGCCGTTGTCGGAGTGGATGAGGACGGACCGGCCCTCCGGCATCCGCGCGAGCATGGTCCAGGCCGCGCGCAGCCGGCGGAACTCCACGCGGTCGTCGGAGTCCGAGACGAAGTCGAAGGGACTGCCTCCGCGCGCCACGGCCCAGGGCATCGCGACATCGATTCCCCTGCCCTTGCCCCGTTCGGCGATCTGCACATGCAGCGAATACCCCTCGCCGGCCCCGGCGCGGCTCGCGATGGACAGGGTGGCCAGCACCGCGAACGCGGCGAGCACGGCGACAAACGAACGCCGGCGCGCCGGATGGAACGAGAACATGGGAGCCTCCTCCGCAGCTGGTGAGCGTCGAACCGACGCGCTCCCTACGGCGGAAAGAGGACCGAGGTTCCAGAAGCGCGGACGGGAATCCCGCCGGCGTTCCGCAGGACTGAATGAAACAGGCGATCCCGCGCTCGGGAAGTCACTCCGTGGTTGCCTTGCCCCGGGGGGCGGGTCCAGCATGCGCGCATGCCCTTCCCCCGCTCGCAGCACTCGTGGCGCGCCGCCATGGCCGCCGGCCTCCTGCTGACCTCCCTTCTCGATCCCGCCCGCTGCTCCGCGCACGACGACTCCGAAGGAACCCACGAGCGCGCGGCGCGGCGTGGCGGCTGGGACACGGTGACGCGGGCGCTGGTCCGGGCCGAAGCCCGCCGCGACGCGGGAGACGCGGCCGGAGCGCGGCTTCTCCTCGAGCTGGCGCGCAGCGCCGAGCCCGGAGATGCGCGCGTGGACGGCTTCGCGGCACTGCTGGCGCTCGACGAAGGACGCGCCCACGAAGCCGACTCGCTCGCCACGCGCGCGATCGCCCGCTCGCGCGCGGTGACCGGAGCGCTGCGGACCCGCGCGCGCGCGCGCGTCGCGCTGGGCGATGCCGCCGGGGCGATGGCCGACTTCGACCGCCTGCTCGGCGCCGATCCCGGCCGCGCCGAGGAGCACGTGCTCGAACGCTCGCGGGCGGCGTGGACGCTGCGCGGAGCGGCCGCGGCCCTCGACGCTCTCGAACAGCGCACTCCCGAAGGACTGTGGACTCCCGCGCGCGTCGAACTGGCGGGGCGGCTGGAGCAGGCGCTGGGCCTGCCGCCGCGCCCGCGCTCGGGTGAGCCCGCCGCCGAGTCGGGCGTTCCGGGCCGGCCCGCCACGCGCCACCCGGCCGCAGCGACGAGCGCCGCCAACATCGCCCTCTCGCGCGGCCCTTACCTGCAGAACGCGGCGCCCACCGCGGTCACCGTGCGCTGGCGAACGCCCACGGCGCTCGTGGGGCGGGTGTCGATCGGACCGGCCGGGGGCCCCTACACGCTGCAGTTCGACGAGCCGGTTTCGCGCACGGAACACGAGGTGCGCGTGACTGGGCTCGCCGCGGGGACGGCGTATTCCTACTCGGTCCAGGGCACGCTCGAAGCGCCGCTGGCGGCCAGCGACGCGCGCACGTTTCGCACCGCGCCGGCGACAGGCAGCACGCAGCCCGTCCGGTTGTGGACGGTCGGGGATTCGGGCATGAACTCAGTCCTCGCCCAGCAGGTGCGCGACTCGTATCTGGCGTGGTCGGGGAGCCGGCGCGAGGATCTTTGGGTGATGCTCGGAGACAACGCCTACAACGCCGGCACCGATGCCGAGTACCAGAGCGGGCTGTTCAATCTCTACCCGCTCACGCTTTCGCGCAGCCCCGTCTGGTCCACTCGCGGGAACCATGACGCCCTCTATGCCGGGATCAACAACGACTACTACGACATCTTCACGCTGCCGATGGCCGGCGAGGGAGGCGGACTGCCCTCCGGCACCGAGGCCTGGTACTCGTTCGACTGGGGGCCGATCCACTTCGTCTGCCTGGACTCCGAGGGCAGCACGCGCACGGTCGGCAGCCCGATGCTCGTGTGGCTGCGCGCCGACCTCGCCGCGACGTCACAGCCGTGGGTGATCGGTTTCTGGCATCACCCTCCCTACACCAAGGGCTCGCACGATTCGGACAACATCACCGACAGCGCCGGCCGCATGCGCGACATGCGCCAAAACGTGCTGCCGATCCTCGATTCGCTCGGCGTGGACCTGGTGCTCACGGGGCACAGCCATTCGTACGAGCGTTCGTACCTGCTCAACGGGCACTACGGCACGTCGGGCACACTCACGGCCGGCATGAAGGTGGACGGCGGCGACGGCCGCCCGGACGGCGATGGCGCCTACCGCAAGAGCGCCGGCACTCCGCTGGCCAACGAGGGCGCGGTCTACGCGGTCAACGGCAGCGCCGCGCAGGTCTCGGGTGGAACGCTGAACCATCCCGCCATGGTCACGTCGCTCAACGTGGCGGGCTCGATGGTGATCGACATCGACGGAGAGCGGCTCGAAGCGCGCTTCCTCGACAACGCGGGCGCCGTGCGCGACAGCTTCACGGTCCTCAAGCAAGTGCTCGACTCGCCGCCGGAGCCGCCGGGCGGCAGCCCGGTGGCGCTTTCGGTGGCCCGGCCCACGCCGTTCACGGATCGCACGGAACTGAGCTTCACGCTCGGCCGCGCGGGAGCCGCGAGACTCGCGGTGTACGACGTGAGCGAACGGCGCGTGCGCACGCTGGTGGACGGCGAACGGCCGGCCGGCCGGCAGCGTGTCACCTGGGACGGCCGCGACGAT
Source organism: Candidatus Eiseniibacteriota bacterium (assembly GCA_020849095.1). Classification (GTDB taxonomy): domain Bacteria; phylum Eisenbacteria; class RBG-16-71-46; order RBG-16-71-46; family RBG-16-71-46; genus CAIXRL01. The sequence continues at coordinate 27,546 of JADLGX010000374.1, read as the reverse complement.
CGCGACCAGCTGGTCGCTCCGGGCGCCTACCTGGTGGCGCTGGATGCCGAGGATGTCCGGCGGGTGAGACGCGTGGTGCGCCTGCGCTGAACCGCGAGCCCGTGACGAAAAGCAGAGGCGCCGTGCGCGGCCGATCGCGCACGGCGCCTCTGCTCTTTGCCACGGCCGGGGACTTCACGGCCGGGAGTGAAGAAGTGGAGGCGGCACCCGGATTCGAACCGGGGAATGAGCGCTTTGCAGGCGCTTCCCTTACCACTTGGGTATGCCGCCAATCTGTTGCCGGACAACAGCGTCACTCGCGGAGTTCGCGCGATGCGTGCGCGCCCATGTTGCGGGCGACGAGCACGCGATGGGTGCCCCTGAGTCCGAAGCAGCGCGCAGATTACCCGGGCACGCGATGGATGGCAAGGCACTGCAATGACTGCATGCCGGGTGCTCGCGCGGGGAATCCACCGCGAATCGGCACGCATCAAAGCCCGCGTCCGCAGGTCGAACAATACATTCCCGAGAGGACGCCCATGAGCTCCAGGTTCGTTCGCCTCACCCTCACCACGCTCGCCCTCGCCGCCACCCTCCTGCCGGGAGCGGGGCTCGCGAAGACGCCCGCAGGAGGACGTCCGGTGCAGAAGGACATCTACGGATTCGAAGTGCTCTCGATCAAGGGCAATAAGGTTCCACTGTCCTCGTACAAGGGCAAGGTGCTGCTGGTCGTGAACACAGCGTCGCGCTGCGGCTTCACGCCCCAGTACGAGGGACTCGAGGCGCTCTACCAGAAGTACCGCGCGCAGGGTTTCGAAGTTCTCGCGTTCCCGGCGAACGATTTCCTCTCGCAGGAGCCGGGCACCGACGAGGAGATCGAGGAGTTCTGCTCCACGCGGTTCGGCACGAAGTTCCCGCTGTTCTCCAAGATCCACGTGAAGGGCGGCAAGATCGCGCCGCTCTACTCGTGGCTCACCAAGGACTCCGCCTTCCCCGGTGACGTCGAATGGAACTTCACCAAGTTCCTGATCGGCCCCGACGGCAAGGTGGTGGCGCGCTTCCCCTCCAAGGTGAAGCCGCTCGCGCCGGAGATCACCGGACAGATCGAGACCCTGCTCGCCTCACGCGCCGCGCGCTGACGAGACCAGCGTACGCATTCGAAAGCGGCCGGCCCCTCGCGGGACCGGCAGCTTCGTCGTTGCCGCTCGGCTCGCTAGCCGCGCTCGCCGATGGGCTTGTAGTCGCGCTGCACGTGCCCGGTGTAGATCTGGCGCGGACGGCTGATCCGGAAGTCCGGGTCCTGCCGCATTTCGAGCCACTGCGCGATCCAGCCCGGCATGCGTCCCATGGTGAACATGACGGTGAACATGTTCACCGGAATGCCCAGCGCCTTGTAGATCACGCCCGAGTAGAAGTCGACGTTCGGGTACAGCTTGCGCGAGACGAAGTAGTCGTCCTTGAGGGCGATCTCCTCGAGCTTCATCGCGATCTCGAGCAGCTTGTTCGAGACGCCGACGCGCGCGAGCACCACATCGCAGTGCTTCTTGAGGATCGCGGCGCGCGGATCGTAGTTCTTGTACACGCGGTGACCGAAGCCCATGAGGCGGGCGGTCTCGTTCTTGTCCTTGGCGCGGAACAGGAACTTCTCGGCGCTGCCCTCCTCGGCCTCGATGCGCTCGAGCATTTCGATCACTTCCTGGTTGGCGCCGCCGTGCAGCGGCCCCCAGAGCGCGCTGATGCCGGCGGAGACGCTCGCGTACAGGTTGGCGCGCGAGCTTCCCACCATGCGCACCGTGCTCGTGGAGCAGTTCTGCTCGTGGTCGGCGTGCAGGATCAGCAGCATGTCCAGCGTGCGCGCGAGCACGGGATCGACCTCGTACTCCTCACACGGCGTGCCGAACATCATGCGCAGGAAGTTCGAAGCGTAGTCGAGCTTGTTCTGCGGATACATGAACGGCTGCCCAATGGAGTGCTTGTAGGCGTACGCGGCGATCGTCGGCATCTTGGCGATCAGGCGCACCATGGATTCGTCGCGATTCTCGTCGGTCTCGGGGGCCTGGTAGAACGTGGTCAGCGCCGCGATCGAAGCCGCGCACACCGGCATCGGGTGCGCGTCCTTGGGAAACGCCTCGAAGAACCGGCTGAAGTTCTCGTGCAGCAGCGTGTGGCGCGTGACGCTCGTCGTGAAGTCCCGGAGCTGATCGGCGGTCGGGAGCTCACCATGGATCAGCAGCCAGGCGACCTCGAGGAACGAGGCGTTCTCGGCCAGCTGGTCGATGGGATAGCCGCGATAGCGCAGGATGCCCTTGTCGCCATCGATGAACGTGACGGAGCTCTTGCACGAGCCCGTGTTTCCGTAGCCGGGATCGATCGTGACCATCCCAGTCTGGGCACGGAGCTTCTCGATGTTGACGGCCGTCTCGCCTTCGCTACCGCGAATGACGGGCAGGACGAGGGACTTGCCGTCGTACGAGATCGTGGCTTCTTTCTGAGGCACGGTCTGGCTCGGCATGGGCGCTTCTCCTGTTGGTACGGGCTGCGATCGATCCGATGGGACGAGGCACGCGTGGGAACAGCGAGACCACGATCGCACGCCCCTCTTAGGTGTAGTCAGCCGCCGCGAACGAACCCGTCATCGGCACGTCCTCCGGCGGAGCGGAGCGCAGTCTAGCAGCAGGAGGCTCCCGGCGGAGATGGCGTAATCACTGGTCCCAAAGGACCGGCCGCTGCCCCCGTCAGAACGGCCCGCGGGCGCCGTGGGCATACTGGTCGTAGTCCGGATCCATCGAGCGCCCGCTGATGTCGGTGCCGTCGAAGCGGAACACCCAGTGGGACGGATCCATGACGGCGTTGCCGGTGGCGTTCTGGCTGACGCGGAAGTACAGCGTCGCGGTCTGCTTGACCGGGTCGTAAGAGACCGCCAGCGGGTACGGCATGATGTAGGCCTCGTTCTCGGGATGCAGGTTGGCGCCATGGTTGTACACGCCGGGCTCACCGCCTGCCGCCTTGGAGATGTTCCAGTTCCAGATGTCCTGGACCGAGTTCGGGTCCATGTCGCCGTTGAACTGGAACGTCATCGTGAACGTGGCGCTCGCGCCCGGCGTCGCCAGCGCGGGATCCAGCGTGCTCAGCGAGGTGCCCGGCCCCAGCAGCGTGTTGAACGTGCTGTGCAGGTAGTCCGGGAACAGAATCTTGGGCGTCGCCATGTACTCGGACACCGTCGCCGCGAGGACGACGCTCTCTTCGGTCCCGAGATCCCACAGCGCCTGCAGCTGCTCGTTGGCCTTCTCCTTCTCGCCATTGTCGAAGTAGGCGTACGCGAGGTCGGCCATGGCGGCGGCATACTTGGGGCGGATTTCGTTCGCCAGGGTCAGCTGGTCGATCGCCTCGCCGAGTTCGCCCTGGCGCGCGCGCAGGACACCCATGCTGTAGTGGGCGGCCGCGTCGCGCGGCATCAGCTGCAGCACACGCTCGAACTTCTGGTCGGCTTCCGCGTATCGCCCCTGGGTCATGTAGATGTGCCCCAGAGAGGCGACCGGACCGGCGGCATTCGGGTTGTTGCGCACGATCACCTGGAGCTGCTCTTCGGCCTCGGCGTAACGCCCGTTGGTCATGTAGTAGGAGGCGAGGTCCTGGCGGGTCACGTCGGACGAGCGATCGGCGGCGATGCCGCGCTCGTACGCCGCGACGGCTTCATCGCCGCGACCGAGCATCTGGTACACGCGTCCGAGGTTGCGGTAGGCGGCGACCAGCGTGGGATCGTAGGCGACGGCGCGCTTGAAGTCGGAGATCGCCGCTTCGTAGTTGCCCTGCTGCACCTGCGCCGCACCGCGGCCGAGGGCCGTGCTGCCGAGCGCCGTGTAGTTGGCGGCGCGCGCTGCCAGCGCGCTGCCGATGTTGTTGACGCCCTCGAAAGTGAAGTCCATCGGGTACTCCTTCTCGCAGGCCCACGGACGCTTCTGCGACCGGTGCAACTCCGCACGTGTGGACGGTTCTCGGCCCTGATGGCCGTCCCGGAGCTCGCTTGCGATGGGGAGTCTCGCCCTCGAGGCGAAAAGCTTGAGGGCGGCCGGCACGAGGCGGGCAAAAAGCAACGCGCCCCGCACCGGAAGGGCGCGTGGCGCGTCAACGGGTCGCGCGGGTCAGTAGTTGGGGTAGCGCAGCCCGACGCTCGCCACGGCGAAGGCGGGATCGTCCCCGGCCGACCAGATGTCGCCGTCCCCGGTCATGGCCTGGCTCCAGCGCCCGCTCACGACGAGGTCGAAGTTCCGCAGAACCCGGAAGGAGGCGCCTGCGCCCGCGGTCCACATGGGTTCCTGCTGGTACCCGCCGATGGTGAGGAGGCCGGTTCCGCCCTCGGTCACCTTGACGCGCTCGGAGAAGGTGAACAACCCGGCGCCGGCTTCGAGGAACAGATGGGCCCCCTGGCGGAGAGGGCGGCGATACTCGACGATCCCGGCGAACTCCGAGACCGTCAGCGTGCGCCGCGTCTCGAAGGGCCCCGAACCCGGGGGCGTCGCGCCTCCCGGCAACGTGAGGTCGTCGAACGTGTACGAGGACTCCTTCGCGCTGCGAAGGACTCCGTAGCGCACGCCCGCGTGGAACATCCGCGTGACGCCGAGCGTGCCCGTGATGCCGAAGCCCGGAGCCGCGGCGAAGTAGTCCGAGAGCGAAGCGTCCCCCGCCGAGGCGTAGGTGCCGGACGGGGAGCCGAACAGGCCGGCGACCTGCAACTGAATGCCGTTGCGGTCGGCGCCCGAAGCGACGGCCGGAATCGCGGCCATCACGAGAAGGAGCGAAAGACGAAGGATCGTGCGCAAGTGGAACCTCCCGAAAAAGACGAGCCGGCAGATTAACGCATGAGGGCAGCGCTGTCTCGCGGGCGCGCGCGCCCTCCCCGCTTGCCCCGCGTGCGCGGGCGGGACTAGATTCCCGGTGCCAGTACCCGACGTCGCAATCCACGCGCCTGCCCGTCCGGCGCCTACCGGTCTCACGAGGAATCGTCATGTCCCGCCGTCTCCTCTCGCTGCTGCCGCTCGCGATGCTCGCGGCCGTCACCCTCTCGGCGCTGAGTTCGTGCGCCTCCAACGACCTCAGCAGCCAGGTGCTCCAGGCCCATATCGGGATCGTCTCGGTGATGCCGCGCGCGGATTCCGCCGGAGTCAGCGTGAACGCGCCCGGCGTCGTGAGCTTTGTCGACGATCTCGATTCGCGCGAGGCGGCGGTGCTCTCGTTCACGCTGACCGATGCCGCCGGAAACGTGGTGGCGGGCACCGTCGATCTGCTCTCCAATGCGGCCACATTCACGCCGGCCGCCCCGCTCGCGCCGAACACCGCCCACCGCTTCTCGATCACGACGGGTGTCCGGCTGGTGCGCGGCAAGCTGGTGCGCGACGTCTACGAGTGGAACTTCGCCACGGGAAGCGCCGCGGCGACGCAGCGCTGACGCCCCCCCGGCGGAAGTGAAGCCCCGCCCGGCCTGCTCGCGGTGTTGCGTTCTCGCTCGCATTCATACTTCGTGCGTTCAACGCCATGACTGGGATAGGCTTCTCGGCATCGAGGCCAGCTCGCCGCCTCGGAACACTCTCTCTCGGAGGCCGACCTTCCCATGCTCGCTCGCACCCTACGCCGGGCCTTCCTCGGCATCGCCGTCACCGCCGCCGTCTCCGGCAGCGCGGTCGCCGCGCCACTCTCCCGCCCCTCGCTCTCCATCCTCGGCGCCAGCCGCACGTCGGTGACGGCCGTCGTCACCGCCGGTGAATCGGGCGCGCCGGCCGGCTTCACACTGGAGTGGATGAAGGCCTCCGAATACGACGCGCTCGGCAGCTGGCCCTCCACGGAGGACTCGCGTCTGCACCGCGGCGTTTTCGTGGGCGTCCCCACGCTCAACACGACCGACGGCACGCACAGCTACCAGCTCGAGTCCGACGGCGCCGCCGGCGTCGAACTGGGGGACCTCTTCGACGAGACCGGCGTGCTGACCGCCCAGTCCGGCGAACTCGAGGAGGGGACGGAGTACGTCGTTCGCGCCATCGCCAACTCCGCGCCCGAGGGCGAGGCGAGCGAACCGAGCGCGCCCGTCCGGATCGCGACGGCGCTGCGCTCGTCGCAGGACTGCACGTACACGCAGGGGTACTGGAAGACGCACGAAACGGCTTGGCCGACCGGTTCGCTCACGCTCGGAACCGTGAACTACTCCGCCGCGCAGCTGCTGCTCGTGTTCCACCAGCCGGCCGCCGGCAACGGGCTCGTCTCGCTCGCCCACCAGCTGATCGCCGCCAAGCTGAACATTGCGAACGGAGCGACCGCCCCGGCCGCGGTGTTGCTCGCGATCAACCAGGCGGATGCCCTGATCGGCGCTCTGGTCGCTCCCCCGATCGGCGCCGGTACGCTCTCGCCCGCTTCCACGAGCGCGCTCACGAACACGCTCGATCAGTTCAACAACGGCGTGACGGGACCCGGCCACTGTGGCAGCACGCCCGCGAAACGCTCGACGTGGGGCGCCGCGAAGCAGTTCGTGCGCTGAGACGGCTGCGGCCACGCGGTTGCGAAATCACGACGGCCACTCCTCTGTGGGAGTGGCCGTCGCGCTTTCAGTCCTGCTTCTTGCCGGGCCGGTGAAAGGCCTGCTTGCCCCCCGATGACTCGAGGTGCTCGAGAATGGCGTCGGCGACGGCGGGATCGCCGTGGGCGTCCACGATTCCCATCTCGGCGCTGCACTCCGGACAGAAGAGAGGCTCGACTCGGAACGCGCGCTCGATGAGCCGCTCCCAGTTCTCGAACTCCTGGACCGCCCGGCACGAGGGACAGCACAGCTGGGCGGGCTGCGTGAGGATGGCCGTCGTGGGCGCGGCCGGCGAGGGCTCGGCGGCCGGGCCTTCGAAGCGGTCGCGGTACCAGCGCCGGTAGGGGTGCTTCGCCCACTCGCGGTCCACCCACCCGGTGAACATGCCGCTCAGCCCCACGCGGGTCTCGGGATTGATGGCCGCCATGAAGATGTGGCCGAAGACCAGCGGCGATCCCACGATGGCCATGGCGAGATGGGCAAGGTAGGGAAAGAACGCGACTCTGGGCATCCACACGAGCAGCCCGGTGACGATGTACAGCGGATAGGTGACCGACACCATCATGAAGTTGAGCTTCTCGGCGGCGTTGAACTTGCCCTGCTCGGGAAGCGCGACCCGCGGATCCACGGCGTTGCGGGGAAACAGCAGCAGCCAGCGGATGTCGTCACGCCGCCAGCGCCACCCTTCGCGCATGTTCTCGAGATGCGCGCGCCAGTCCCGGCTGCCGGCGAGAAGGGCGAGCGGCGGCAGCACGATCAAAGCGACGCCGATCGCCCGGTGGGCGGTCGCGAACGCATTGCGGAAGACGCGCGGGTGCGGCTCCCCGTACAGGGCGACCAGCGCGAACGCGGACAGCTAAAGGAGCACGAACGGCGCGGCGAGCGCCCAGTGCAGGGATCTTTCCGCGGCGACGAACCGATGGATCTGCCCCGGGTGCGATTCCTCTTCGGACCTGGGCCCACGCACGGGCGCGGGTCTCGCGCCCACTTCTGGATCCGGCGTCATGACAGGCACCTCCCATGTGCGGTATCGGCCATTTCATCTGCGATTCCAGTACCCCATTCGCGTCCCGGGGTTCCGGCCCGAGTTCGACGTCAAGCCGGGGACATGAAGGGCCGATGGCACGTGTTGAGCCTGCCGAAACAGCCTCGAGCGCCGAACGCTCACGGCGGGCCGGTCAAGGAGGAGCCATGAGTGAGGTCAACAAGGTGGTTGCTCGGTTCCTCGACGGCACCACGCTGAAGGGAACGACCGAAGATTTCTTTCCGAACCGTCCCTCTTTTCACCTGCACTCGGCTGGCGACACGACCACGCGCGAGATCACGTGCGCGAAGCTCAAGGCCGTGTACTTCGTGAAGGATCTGGCCGGAGATTCGACCCGCAAAGATACGCCCGGTTTCGTCGCCGTGACGGCCGCCAATCAGGGCCGCCGGATCGCCGTGCAGTTCAAGGACGGCGAGATCCTCTGCGGCCACACGATGGCCTACGCCCCCGAACGCAGCGGCTTCTTCATGGCGCCCGCGGACGAACTGGGCAACAACATCCGCGTTTACGTGCTCAAGCACGCCGCCGTCAAGATCGCGGTCGGCGCGCACGCGGACGTGCTCGCGTCGCAGGCGCAGGCCCGCGCCGCGTAGGAGCGGACCGCCGCACCCTCACGAAGCCCGTCGCGCCGTCAGGCGCGGTGGGCTTCGTCGTCGAACACACCCTCCCAACGCGCGATCACGACGCTGGCGAGGCAGTTGCCGAGCAGGTTGACGCTGGTGCGGGCCATGTCCATGAGTTCGTCGACGCCGAAGATCATGGCCACGCCGATCGCCCCGTACGGTGTCGGCAGGAACGTGTTCACGGTGGCGAGCAGGATCACGAGCGACGCCCGCGGAACCGCCGCGACGCCCTTGGACGTGATCATGAGCGTGACCATCATGGCGAGCTGCTGGCTCAGCGGGAACGTGAAACCGGGCACGGTGCTCCCCACCGCCTGCGCGATGAAGACCGATGCCATCGCCAGGTACAGCGTGGTCCCGTCGAGGTTGAAGCTGTAGCCCGCGGGGATCACGAAGCCGACGATCCGGCGCGGAACGCCAAACCGCTCCATGGCCTCCATCGCCTTGGGGAGGGCGCTCTCGCTGCTCGTGGTCACGAAGGCGAGCGCAAAGGGCTCGCGGATCGCCTTCATGAACGGCACGATCGGCAGGCGGATGATGGCCGCGACCGCGCCGAACACCACGACCACGAAGATCACGAGGGCCAGGTAGAGCGAACCGATCAGCATTCCCAGGTTGCGCAGCACGTCGAGACCCTGGTGCCCGATGGTGGCGGCCATGGCCGCCCCCACGCCGAGCGGCGCGGCGTACATCACGTACTCGGTGAAGCGGAACATGACCTGCGCGAGCGACTCGCAGAACGCCACGACCGGACGCCCCTTTTCGCCCACTGCCATCAGCGCGAGCCCGAAGATCACGCTGAACGCCACGATCTGCAGCACGTCGCCGCGCGCGAGCGCGTCGAAGATGCTCGTGGGAAAGATGTGCACGAGCGTCTCGATCAGCGTCTTGGGATGGTTCTCGGCGACCTTGCCGAGCACGCCGGGATCTCCCGCCAGCTGGATCCCGACTCCGGGCTTGATCAGGTTGACCACCGCGAGTCCCAGAAACAGCGCGATCGTGGTGACCACCTCGAAGTACAGGAGCGACTTCCAGCCCATCCGCCCGACCTGCTTGGGCTCACCACCACCCGCGATGCCCACGACGACGGTCGAGAACACGAGCGGCGCGATGATGGACTTGATCAGGTGCAGGAAAATGTCGCGGACCCAGCCCACCTGAACGGCGTGAGCGGGGTCCGCGTAACCGAAAGCCGCGCCGGCGACGAGCGCGACCAGGATCCACTGCGTCAGCGAGAGCCGCGGCCAGCCCCGCATCCTCACCGGGCCTTCTTCTGCGCGGCCGCTTCCATCGCCTTGCGAAGGGCGAGCGCCATGGTGGTCGGTCCCTCGGGCTCGGCGGGACGCACGGGCATCTCGAACTTCTCCTCGCGCGGGCGGCGCTCTCCGCGATCCCCGCGATCATTGCGGGGCCCGCGATTCGAACCGCCGGAGCGCTCGGGACGCGAGCTGCTCACCCGCACCTCGGTGGGCGGCATGTCGGCCGCCAGAAGCTCCCGCATCGAGAGCGAGATGCGCTTCTTCTCGGGCTCGACCGCGAGAATCGCGGCCTCGATCACCTGCCCCACCACGAGCACGTCCTTCACGTGCTGGATACGGTGCAGCGCGACCTGCGAGACGTGCACCAGCCCGTCGATTCCCGGGGCCAGTGTGACGAACGCGCCGAAGTCGGCGAGCCGCGCCACGGTTCCGGTCACGCGCTGCCCCGGCGCGAACTGGGAGGCGATGCCGGTCCACGGATCGGGAGCCGTGGCCTTGAGCGACAGCGCGACGCGCGGCCGCCCGTCCTTGCCCTGCTCGATCCGCAGCACCTTCACGCGCACCTTGTCGCCGGCCTTGAGCAGGTCGCCCGGGTGCGAGAGCCGCGTGTGCGAGATCTCGGAGACGTGCGCGAGGCCGTCGAGGCCACCGATGTTGATGAATGCGCCGAACGGCTCGAGCCGGGCCACGACGCCATCCCGCTCGTCGCCGGGCTTGAGCGTGGAGAGCGCCTGCTGCGCCTGCTCTTCCTCGACGCGGCGCAATACGGCACGGCGCGAAAGCACGACGCTGCCACGGCCCTCTTCGATTCCCGTGACCAGGAACTCCAGCGAACGCCCGACGTAGACGGACGGATCCTGGCAGAAGCCCGACTCGATCTGCGAGACGGGACAGAATCCCCGGGCCCCGCCCACCTCGACGGCGAGGCCGCCGGTGTTGACCGCGGTCACCCGGCCCGTGACCGGAACGCGCGCCGCATGCGCGTCGCGCAGCGAAGCGAGCGCGGCGTGCGAATCGGCGCGGATGGAAGACGCCAGCGTGACCTGCTCGCCCGCCTCCACCACGAACAACTCCAGTTCGTCGCCCACGCTCACCCGCAGCGTGCCGTCGTCGTTGCGCCATGCGCGGACTTCGGCGATGCCCTCGCTGCGGCCGCCGTAGTCCACCAGCAGGTGCGCGTCTCCGATCGAGATGACCCGACCGCGCACCTTGTCGCCGACCGACAGGTCACGGGTGGCATCGCTGGCCGCCGCGGCGGACTGGGGACCGCTTTCGTAGGCCTGAAGGGCTTTCGCGAAGTCCTCGGAGGGGGTTTCGTCGAGCTCGGGATCGTTGGGAACCGGGGTGTTCTCGTTCATGTCGAAACCTGTTCGCCGCTGGAGGGTGGATTCGAAACGGGACGGTCCAGCGCCATGTCGTCGTACGACGCGGGATCGTCGAGGGACTCGAGATGCGTGAGCACGTGAACGTTGGGTACGACGCGGCGGATGTCCGCCTCCATGCGCTCGAGCAACTGGTGGCCATGATGCACGCTCCAGTCGCCGGGCACGAGAACGTGGAGCGAGACGAAACGCCGCGCCCCGGACTGGCGCGAGCGCAGCGCGTGCCACTCCGCCCCTTCGGTGCGATAGGGCGCGAGCGCGGCGAGCAGCGCCTCCTGCTCGCTGCGCGCGAGCGCGGTGTCCATCAGGCCCAGCACGGAATCACGCACGATCTTCACTCCGGTCCACACGATGTTCGCGGCCACCGCGAGCGCGACCACCGAGTCGAGCCAGACCCAGTGGGTGACTCCGACCAGGCCGACTCCCGCGATGACGCCGACGGACGTCCACACGTCGGTCATCAGGTGATGGGCGTTCGCCTCGAGCGTGATGGAATCATGCTTGCGGGCGGCGCGCAGGATCACGATCGCCACGACCAGGTTGAGGACGGCGGCCACGGCCGAGACCGCGAGACCCACGCCCACGGACTCGAGCGGCTGGGGGTGGCGCAGCCGGTCGAGCGCGGCCCACGCGATGCTGATCGCGGCGACCAGGATGAGCGTGCCTTCGACGCCGCTCGAGAAGTACTCCGCCTTGCCGTGCCCGTACGGATGATCGTCGTCCTCGGGCCGGGCGGCCACGTCGAGCATCGCGAGCGCCATGATCGCGCCGGCCAGGTTGACGAGGGACTCGAGCGCGTCGGAGAGCAGCCCGACCGAACCCGTCATGAAGTAGGCGGTGGCCTTGAGCAGGATGGTCAGCAGCGCCGCCGCCATGGAGAGCAGCGCGAATCGTGTCAGGGAAGGCCGGTTCATCGGAAGGTCGGAGGGTTCTCGGCGTTCGGGTCCGGGTTCACCGCGTTCGTCGCGGGTTCTCGTGAGGCGCTGCTGCACGGCGACCGGGGATGCCGGTCCGCGCGACGGGGCGCGGCATCATGGCAGGTTCCGGGGCCGGTGGCACGTCCCAGTTGACGGCTTCGTGACCGCGCGGCGTGCAGGGATGCACTAGGATGGCGCGCGACGTTGGCGCACCCCGAACCGATCCGCGGGCCGTTGCCGGCCGCCCTCTTGCCGGAAGCTCCCGCCTCGAACCACATCCCTCGTCTGGAAGCTCCCCGATGACGAACGGCTATGCATTCCCGGGGCGTGCCGTCACGCGCCCGCTCGCGGCACTCGCACTGACCGCGCTCCTGCCCTTCGCCGGCGCCTGCGCCAAGAAGCAGGCCCCCCGCGCCCCGCGCGCCTCCGTGACCGTGGCCACCGCCGAACGGCGCGACATGCCGGTGATGCTGCTGGCTTCCGGTACGGTCGATCCCATCGAGAGCGCGTCGATCGGCTCCCAGGTGGGCGGCATGGTCACGCGCATCGCGTTCCAGGAAGGGGACGTGGTCCGCGCCGGGCAGGCGCTGATCGAGCTCGACGCGAGGCCGTTCCGCGCCACGCTGCAGCAGGTTTCCGGACAGCTCGCGCGCGACCGCGCGCAGGCCGGCGCGGCGCGCCTCGAGGCCGAGCGCGCCGCCCAGCTGTTCGAACGGCAGCTCATCTCGCAGTCCGAACGAGATTCCAAGGTGGCCGCGGCCGAGGCGCTTCTCGGCGCCGTGCAGGCCGACTCGGCCGCCGTCCAGCGCGCGCGGCTCGACCTCGAGTACGCCACCATCCGCTCCCCGATCGACGGCACCGCGGGCGAGGTCATGGTGCATGTGGGCGACTACGTGAAGTCCGCGACGTCGGAGCCGCTCGTGACGGTGAACCGCACCCGCCCCATCGAGGTGCGCTTCACGCTTCCGCAGGCGGACGTCGAACTGGTGCGCCGCAGCCGCCGCGACGGCACGCGCGTGTTCGTGCGAGCGGCCGCCGGCGACACCACCGACATCGCGGGACGGCTCGTGTTCGTGGACAATGCTGTGGACGAGGCGACCGGCGCGTTCGTGCTCAAGGGCCGCTTCGACAACGCCGACGGCCGGCTGTGGCCGGGAGCCTTCGTCGAGGTCCGGCTCGAGCTCGAGGTGCAGCGGGGCGTCGTCGTGGTCCCCTCGGTGGCGGTCAGCGCCGGGCAGAAGGGCACCTTCGTGTACGTGCTCACCGCCGACTCCACGGCCGCTTCGCGCCCCGTGACCGTGTCGCGCTCGGACGACGACTTCGCGATCATCGCCGAGGGACTCGCCCCCGGTGACGTGGTCATCACGGACGGGCAGTTCCGGCTCGCGCCCGGCAGCAAGGTGGTCGTGCGCAACGGCGAGTCGCCGGGCGGGAAGAAGAAGTGAACTTCTCCGCCCTCTTCATCCAGCGCCCGATCGCGACCACCCTGGTGATGATCGCGATCCTGCTGTTCGGCATCGTCGGCTACACCCAGCTGCCGGTGAGCGACCTGCCCAACGTGGACTATCCCGTCATCTCGGTCAGCGCCAGCCTGCCGGGCGCCTCTCCCGAGACCATGGCCTCCGCGGTCGCCACCGTGCTGGAGAAGCAGTTCTCCACGATCCCCGGCCTCGACGTGATGACGTCCTCCTCCAGCCAGGGCAACACGAACATCTCGCTGCAGTTCACGCTCGACCGCGACATCGACGCGGCCGCGCAGGACGTGCAGTCCGCGATCGCCCAGACGCTCCGCCGGCTGCCGACGGGCATTCTTCCGCCCTCGTACCAGAAGGTGAATCCGGCCGACTCCCCGATCGTGTTCTTCGCGGTGTCGTCGCGCCTGCTCGGGCTGACGAGGCTGAACGAGTACGCCGAGAACACACTCGCCCAGCGAATCTCGATGGTGAGCGGCGTGGCGCAGGTGCAGGTGTTCGGCTCGCAGAAGTACGCCGTGCGCGTGCGGCTCGACCCGCACGCCCTCAACGCGCGAGGCATCGGGATCGACGAGGTCTCGGCCGCCATCTCGAGCGGCAACGTCAACCTGCCGACCGGCATCCTTTGGGGCCGCAATCGCACCGCGACCATCCAGGCCAACGGCCAGCTCCAGAACGCGAAGGACTTCGGGAACCTGGTCGTGGCCTGGCGCAACGGCGCCCCTGTGCGCGTGCGCGACCTGGGCGTGGTGATCGACGACGTGCAGAACAACCGCGTGGCCAGCTGGGTGCACGGCGATCGTGCCGTCGTGCTGGCGGTCCAGCGCCAGCCGGGCACGAACACGGTCGAGGTCGCCGACCGCGTGCAGGCGCTGCTCGACCGGCTCAAGCCGCAGATGCCGGCCTCGGTCGAGGTGTTCAAGCTCTACGACCGCTCGATCTCGATCCGCCACTCGGTCGAGGACGTGCAGAACACGCTGCTGCTGACGTTCGCGCTGGTCGTGCTGGTGATCTTCCTGTTCCTCAAGAACCTGCCCGCCACGATCATCCCCAGCCTCGCGCTGCCGCTCTCGGTCGTGGGCACGTTCGGTGTCATGTACAAGATGGGCTACAACCTCGACAACCTCTCGCTCATGGCGCTCACGCTGTCGGTGGGATTCGTCGTGGACGACGCCATCGTGATGCTGGAGAACATCCACCGGCACATGGAGATGGGGAAGCCGCCCGTGCAGGCGGCGCTCGACGGCTCGCGCGAAATCGGCTTCACGATCGTCTCGATGACGCTCTCGCTGGTCGCCGTGTTCATTCCCGTGCTGCTGATGGGCGGGCTGCTCGGCCGGCTGTTCCACGAGTTCGCGGTCACCATCTCGGCGGCGATCCTCGTGTCGGGCTTCGTCTCGCTGACGCTCACCCCCATGCTTTGCAGCCGGTTCCTCAAGGCCGAGCACGCGACCAGTCACGGCAAGGCCTACACCGCGATCGAGAACGCCTACGAGTCCATGCTGCGGTTCTACGAGCGCACGCTGTACGTGGTGATGGCGCACCGCCGCGCGGCGCTGGCGTTCTCGCTCGCCATTCTCGCGGGCACGGTGCTGCTGTTCCGCCTGGTGCCCAAGGGCTTCATTCCCACCGAGGACACCGGCCAGCTGCAGATCACGACCGAAACCGCCGAGGGCACCGCGTTCGAGTCGATGATGGCGCACCAGCAGGCCGTCGCGGCCATCGTCGCTGCCGACCCGAACGTGCAGGACTTCATGTCCACCGCGGGCGGCGGCGGCGTCAGCTCGAGCAACCAGGGACGTATGTTCCTGCGCCTCAAGCCGCGCGGTGAGCGCAAGCTCTCGGCCGACGAGGTGATCCGCGAACTGCAGCCCAAGCTGTCGCGCGTTCCGGGCATCCGCTGCTTCATCATCAATCCGCCGGTCATCAACACGGGCGGGCGGCCCTCCAAGAGCCAGTATCAGTTCACGCTCCAGAGCGGCGACCTGGCCACCCTGTACGAGGCGTCGGCGGCCCTGCAGTCGCGACTGCAGGGCGAGGACAAGCTGCAGGACGTCACGAGCGACCTGCAGATCCGCAACCCGCAGGTGCAGGTGGACATCAACCGCGACCGCGCCGCGGCGCTGGGCGTCACCGTGCTGCAGATCGAGCAGGCGCTCTACAGCGCCTACGGCTCGTCCCAGGTGTCCACCATCTACACGCCGAACGACCAGTACTGGGTCATCATGGAGCTGATGCCGCAGTTCCAGCGCGACCCGTCGGCGCTCGCGCTGCTGTCCATCCGGTCCAGGAGCGGCAAGCTCGTTCCGCTCGGCGCGGTCGCCGAGCTTTCGCGCGCCGTCGGGCCGCTGTCGGTGAATCACGCCGGCCAGATTCCGTCCGTCACGCTGTCGTTCAACCTCAAGCCGGGCGTCTCGCTGGGCGAGGGCACGGACGCGGTCGAGAAGGCCGCGCGCGCCGTCCTGCCGTCCAGCATCAGCACCAACTTCTCGGGCACCGCCCAGGTGTTCCAGTCGAGCCAGCAGGGGCTGCTCTGGTCGCTGCTGCTCGCCGTGCTCGTCATCTACATCGTGCTCGGCATTCTCTACGAGAGCTTCATCCATCCGATCACGATTCTCTCGGGCCTGCCGTTCGCCGGGTTCGGCGCGCTGCTGACGCTGCTGATGTTCCGCACCGAGCTGAGCATCTACGCCTTCGTCGGCATCATCATGCTGATCGGGCTCGTGAAGAAGAACGCCATCATGATGATCGACTTCGCGCTCGAGGCGGAACGGCGCGAGGGCAAGTCGCCGGAGGCGGCCATCATCGAGGCCTGCCTCGTGCGGTTCCGCCCGATCATGATGACGACCATGGCGGCGCTCATCGGCACGCTTCCCATCGCCATTGGATTCGGCGCCGGAGCGGAGTCGCGCCGACCGCTCGGCCTGGCCGTCGTGGGCGGACTCGCCTTCTCGCAGATCGTCACGCTGTACGTGACCCCGGTCTTCTACACGTATCTCGACCGCTTCGCGAAGCGGTTCAGCCGCCGCAAGCCCGCGGCCGCCACCGAGCCGGCTCCCGCCGTCCCGTGAGGAGGCGCGGCGGGCGCCGCGCCTCAGATTCCCGCGCCGCTCTCCAGTTCCATCGCCGTGGCGCGGGCGTCGTCGTCGGCCTCGCGGATCGAGCGGAACGCGGCCTCGATGTCGGCCGTGGTGAGCCCGGGCGGCAGCGTCACGTCGAGCGGACGCTGGCGCAGCTCCGCGACCTCGCGTGCCAGGCCGCGCACCTGGTCGTGCAGCGCGGTGATGGCGCGCGCCGTGGGATCCGGCATGCGGTTGTGCTCCAGTTCGTGCCCGGGACGCGACTCCTCGGCGGGCTTCTCCTCGAGCACGCGCCCCGGAATGCCCACCACCGTGGAATGCGGCGCGCAGGTCTTGATCACCACCGAGCCCGAGCCGACGCGCGTGAAAGCGCCCAGCGTGATCGCCCCGAGCACCTTGGCGCCCGAGCCCACCACCACGTGGTCCTCGAGCGTGGGATGGCGCTTGCCGGCGCTCAGGCTGGTGCCGCCCAGCGTGACGCCCTGGTAGATGAGGCAGTCGTCCCCCACCTCGGCCGTCTCGCCGATCACCACGCCCATGCCGTGATCGATGAACACGCGCCGTCCCAGCGTGGCGCCCGGGTGGATCTCGACGCCCGTCAGGAAGCGCGCGACGTGCGAGAGCAACCGCGGCAGCACCGGCACCCGCCAGAGCCACAGCGGGTGCGCGACGCGGTGGAACCACTGGGCGTGCAGGCCGGGATAGCAGAGCAGGATCTCCACGACGTTGCGCGCGGCGGGGTCCTTGGCGCGGATGGTGCGAATGTCCTCGAGCAGGCGTGTCATGCCCGGGCCGCCGCCGCTTCGGGCTGCTCCTCGGGAAAGTCGAACAGGGGCGTGGACAGGTAGCGTTCGCCGTGGCTCGCCAGCACCGCCACGATCAGCTTGCCCGCGTACTCCGGCCGGGCCGCCAGCGCGAGCGCCGCGTGCGCGACGGCGCCCGACGAGATGCCCACCATGATGCCCTCCTCGCGAACCAGGCGGCGCGCCATGGCGAACGCCTCGTCGTTGCTCACCTGCACGATCTCGTCGATCAGGTCGGTGCGCAGGATGCTCGGCACGAAGCCGGCCCCGATGCCCTGGATCTTGTGCGGCCCCGGCGCGCCACCCGACAGGACGGGCGAGTCCTTGGGCTCCACCGCGATCGCGCGAAACGCGGGCTTGCGCGCCTTGAGCGCTTCGGCGACGCCGGTGAGCGTTCCGCCCGTTCCCACACCCGCGACCACGGCGTCCACCCGGCCGTCGGTGTCGTCCCAGATCTCGAGCGCCGTCGTCTCGCGGTGCACGCGCGGGTTGGCCGGATTGTCGAACTGGCCGAGGATGACCGAGTCCTTCGTTTCGGCCTGCAGCTCGGTCGCGCGCGCAATCGCGCCCTTCATGCCCTTGGCGCCCTCGGTCAGCACCAGGCTCGCGCCCAGCGCGAGCAGCACCTTGCGCCGCTCGACGGACATCGTCTCGGGCATCGTGAGCACGAGCCGGATGCCGCGCGCCGCCGCCACGAAGGCGAGCGCGATGCCGGTGTTTCCCGACGTGGGCTCGATCAGCGTGGTCACGCCCGGCACCAGCACCCCGCGCGCGATGCCGTCGTCGATCATGGCCAGGCCGATGCGGTCCTTGACGCTGGACATGGGATTGAACGACTCGAGCTTGAAGACCAGCTCGGCGGCGAGCCCCTTCTGGAGACGCGGGGCGCGGACGAGCGGCGTGCGACCGATGGTGTCGAGAATGCTGTCGTGGATGCGGGACATGAATGGCCTGCCTTTCGGGAACGGAGGATGGACTCGGCGAACGGTTCGATGCCGCGGGCGGCGATGGGGAGCGGACGGCTCCGCGCGGCTCCGGAAGGCAAAAGGAAAGGCAGCCGCCCGTAGCCAGTACGGAAACGGCTGCCTCTCGCCGAAGTGCGGTGCGAAGCGCTAGTGGATCATGCGCAGCGCCCTGCCGCCGGGAGACGACCGTCTCGCCAACGACGACGACAACAGCTCGGGCTCATGCGGGGATCGCGCTTCATGCGGCCGGAATCGTAGCACCCCGGCCGGGGAGGACGGCAAGGCGCATCTCGGGGACGCGGGGGTTTCCAGCGTGTTTCAGTGCCCGCGGGACTCGACGTCGAGCCTTACGAGCGACTGCCACAGCCGCACACGCACCCTCGCCACCAGCACCAGCGCCACCAGCGCCAGACCCACGACGAGCCCCCACCACAGCCCGACCGGCCCCCACCCCAGATGCATGCCGAACCAGAGACTGACCGGCAGCCCCACGAGCCAGTAGCCGATGAAGTTGGCGATCATGGGCCAGCGCGTGTCGCCCACGCCGCGGAGCAGCCCGATCGAGACCACCTGGGTGCCGTCGAACACCTGGAAGACGCCCGCGATGGGAATCAGCGTCGCGGCCATGGCCACCACTTCCAGATCGGGCGAGTAGGCCCGCGCGAGCAGGCGCGGAATCGCCCGCAGCACGAGCGCGCTCAGCGCCATCACTCCGACGCCTGCCGCCAGCGCGGCGAGCGCCGAGCGCCGGGCGGTGGCGGCGTCTCCCGCGCCGATCGCCTGCCCGACCAGCACGGAGCCGGCGATGGAGACTCCGAGTGGAACCATGAACGTGACCGAGGCGATGTTGAGCGCGATCTGGTGCGCCGCGGCCGGCACCGGTCCCAGCTGGCCCATGAGCAGCGCGACGGCGGCGAAGATGGCGAACTCGAGTTCGTACTGGGCGGCGATGGGCAGGCCGAGCGCGACGAGGCGGCGCAGCGGCGCGAGCTGCAGGGACTCGGGCGTCCAGCGCAGCCACGGCCTCACGCGCGGCCAGGCGAACGCCACGAGCGTTCCCAGCATGAAGACTCGCGCCAGCGCGGTCGCGATTCCGGCGCCCAGCGGACCGAGCGCGGGCGTGCCGAACTTGCCGAACACCAGCCCCCAGCAGACGACGCCGTTGAACACGTTCGCGAGCACGATGCTCCACACGATCGGCCGCGTGATGTGCCCCGCCTGAAGCGACGTGCGCAGCGCGACGAACAGGAAGAACGCCCAGTAGGTCGGGGCCTGCGCGAGCACGTAGGCAACCGCGCCGTCCACGACCTCGGGGTACTGGCCGGCCGAGGTCAGCAGGACGCGAACGGGAAGGCACACGAGCCCGGCGAGCAGCCCCATGCCCAGCGAGATCAGGATGCCGCGCTGCACGGAGCGGGCGATCGCGGGCTCGTCCCCCGCCCCGACCGCCTGCGACACCACGGGATCGAGCGCGGTGAGCAGCCCCATGCCGAACACCGCCACGCAGAATCCGTACACGTTGCCCAGCGCCACGCCGGCCAGGGCGGCGGGCGACACCCGGCCCACGATGAGCGTGTCCACCACGCTCATGGCCATCAGCCCCAGCTGGGCGAGCACCACGGGAATGGCGAGCGCGGCGAGGCGCCGGAAATCGTGCGGGGTCGGAGGATGAAAGGACATGATGCCCGCACGCTCGCACAACGGCGCACGCCGGACCAGCGCGCGCCGCCGGATGCGGTCAGCGACGGGCCAGGCGCGCCAGAAGCACAGCCGTGCGCTTGGCCTGCACGTGCAGCGAGCGGAGGTCGGCCCACTCCTGCGACGTGTGCCCGCCATCCCCCTTGAGCCCCATCGCGTCGAGCACCATGGGAGCGATCTCGCCCACGAACGACACGTCGGCCGCTCCCGCGCGCATCGGGTCCACGGCCTCGATCGGCCCGAAGCCCAGGTCGAGGCTGGCCTCGCTCGCCATGGCGAGCAGCCGGCGGTTGCCGTCGGTGGGCGCGAGCATGGGATAGCCCTCGTCGAACTCGAACCGCGCGTGGGCGTGCGCGCCGTGCCGGGAGGCGATGCGCTCCATGACGGCGCGGGCGTGCGCGAGCTGCTCGCGAGTGAGCGTGCGCAGGTCGCCGGCGACGTACGCCGTGTCCGCGATGACGTTTGATTTCCCGTGGGCGGAGCCGCCCCCTCCCGCGGCGTCGAGCGCGACATCCGAGCCGCCCACGACGAACCCGGGATTGAACGTGAGGTAGGGCTCGCCCGCGAGCGAGTCGCGCACCTGCTGAAGGATGCGCGCCGCCTCGAAGATGGCGCCGTGCCCGATGTCGTCGCGGAAGATCTGCGAGCTGTGCGCCGGGGTGGCTCGTACCGCAAGAGACCAGCCGCTCGAACCGCGGCGCGCGATCACGGCGCGGCGCACGTCGCCGTCACCGTCCTCGAAACCGATCACCGCGGCGGCCCCGCGCGCGGCCTGCATCAGGTCGGCGCGAGCGAGCGAGTGCGGCGAGCCGGAGCGTTCCTCGTCCCCGGTGAGCACGACGGTGATCGACAGCCGGTCGAGCAGCCGGGCATCGGCCAGGGCGCGAACGGCGAGCAGTTGGATGACGTCGCCGCCCTTCATGTCGATGATGCCCGGGCCGCGCGCCGTGGAGTCGGTCAGCTGCTCCCAGCCCCGAAAACCGCTCGCGGGCTCGAACACCGTGTCGAGGTGCCCCACCAGCACCACATGCGGGGCGTTCGCGCGGCCGGCGCGCTCGGCGACCAGGTGGCCGGCACGCCCCCACGCGGCGCCGTCCACCCAGCGCACGCGAAAGCCCAGCGCCTCCCATTCGGGGCGCAGCAGGTCCGCCACCGCCCGCACGCCGGCAAAGTTCATCGTGCCGCTGTTCTGCTCCACGAGCCGGCGCAGCAGCGCCGTCGCCCTCGCGGAGTGGCGGTCCACCGACTCGACCGCGCGCGACTCGGCCGCCGACAATCCGGCGCTCGCGGGCAGGGCATTTGCCGAAAGCAGGATGCCGACAAGGGCGGGGACCAGAGCGCGCTTCACGGCGAGGGTCCTCATGCTCCCGGCTTGAGCCGGACGGAGTAGTAGGCGCGCAGCTTGGCGACCTTGGGCGCGATCACCGCCTGGCAGTAGGGCTGGCCGGAGTTGCGGCCGTAGTAGCCCTGATGGTGCGCATCGGCGGGAATGAACAGTTCGAATGGGGCGATCTGGGTGACGATCGGGTCCGGCCAAAGCGCGGCGGCGTTCAGTTCGGCCACGAGGGCGCGGGCCGCGGTGTCCTGCTCCGGCGAGTGCGTGAAGATGGCGGAGCGGTACTGCGTGCCCACGTCGGCGCCCTGCCGGTTGAGCGTGGTGGGATCGTGGAACGCGAAGAAGAACTCGAGCAGTTCGCGATAGCGCAGCAGTGCTGGGTCGAACGTCACCTGGATCACCTCGGCATGCCCGCTGGTTCCCTCGCACACCTCGCGATAGCCCGTGACCGCGGGGTCGCCGCCGGAAAAGCCCGAAACCAGCCGTTCGACTCCCTCGATGCGCTCGAACACCGCCTCGAGGCACCAGAAGCACCCTCCGCCCAGCGTCGCCACTTCGCTCATTTGGTCGTTCTCCCGATCGTGCCACGCCCGAAGCTCCCGGCGCACCGTGCCACGCCGTGCCCGGGACGAGAAGCGCAAAAAGGCGAAGGCCGCCCCCGCGCGAGCGGGAGCGGCCAGGCCGTGATGCGACTGCGAAAGGCGAACTACCGGTACAGCGTCTTCAGCTGGCCCCACGAGGTCTTCGTGGCGGGCGTGACTTCGTTCCCCGTGAAGACGACGTTCGTCCACTCGGCCTTCAGGTGCGCCGGGTCGGTCGAGATGGAGGCCGGGTCCATGCGAGCCTGCAGGAAGCCACCGACATTCGCGTAGTTCAGGATGCCCCAGAGGCCGTGCGGCGGGTCTTCGGCCGGGTTGGCTTCATCCATGTTGAGGACGCCCGAGGAGTACGGCACGCCGAGCCACACCAGGTCGTACTTCATCGTGCCGGGGCTCAGCGACGAGAGCCCGTTCGACGCGTACGTCATCTGGAGGGTCAGGGGCGTGTTCATCGCGAAGTGAATGCCTTCGGCGCCCGTGAAGCTGTAGAACGGCATGCGGCCGCCGAAGCAGGCGATCTCACCGTCCGGAACGCGACAGTTGATACGGCCGTCGGACATCGAGCCGTCCCACCAGGGTGCGATGTTGATGCCGCACTCGCCGCCGTTGGCGTTGGAGCCGGTCAGCGTGAGGGTGGCACCGAACGTGAACGCGCTGTTGTTCGGGAACTGAGCGACGGTCGCGCCGCCGTCATCCGACAGACGCCACACGTGCTGCTCGGCCCACGCATCGCACACGAGGAAGCCGTGCTCGATGGAGACGAGCGCAGGGTAGTTGTTGACCGTGGTCACAGGCGAACCCGGGCAGGTCAGCCAGTTGTTGAGCTGGAACTTGACGTCGTTGGGAGTCGGGGTCGTCGCGGAAGCCACCGCGGCAAGACCGGTCGCCAGCGCGAGCGTCGCAAGGAACGCCAGACTGTTGTAACCGATTCGCTTCATGGTTCTGTTTCCTCCTGACAGATGTGAGGCTGGGGACGACAAGACTGATCCTGAGGAATCCTGCTTCTGGCTCTCTGCTTCTGCTGCGGACTTCTCGTCGACGCTCGATACGGCCGCGAGCGGTTCCTCATCGCAGTCGCGCCCTCCCGAAGGGGGGGCTCACGCATGCGCGTGGGGAGTGAATCGTGCGTCGGCGAAGCGTGGGAACCGGAGGATTCTCGGGAGCGATCCCGCTCCTTCGGCTCTCGGGTGAAAACGATTACATGCGGGCTGTAATGTCGTCAACGAAAAGCCCGATGAAACTGCAGGAACGGCTGTTACATGCCGCACCCCTGCTCGGGAACGGGCATCCGGCATCATCCGCCCGCCGAACGAACGGAGGGTCCGTGCTCACCGTTCCTTCCCGCTTCCCAGCTCGATCTCGAGCGTCCGGTCCGGGCCGTCGCGCCGCAGGGGCACCTGGACCGCGCCCCCCTCGACCGCCAGCTGCTCGCCGTCCAGCCGGGCGGCCACGACGGCAGCGCTGCAGCCCTTCGGGTTATGGACGCGGATCCGGACCCGCGAGGAGCCACCGGGCACGCGGTAGTCCATCTCGAACCCCGGCCACGAGTCCGGAACGCAGGGCTTCACCACCAGCATGCTTCCCCCGCGAAGCTGCACGCCGAGCACCGATTCGACCGCGATCCGGAACATCCAGCCCGCCGAGCCGGTGTACCAGGTCCAGCCGCCGCGCCCGATGTGGGGCTCTTCGCCGTAGACATCGGCCACGATCACGTAGGGCTCGGTCTGGTAGCGCGCCACCTGGCCGGCGGTCTCGGTGTGGCTCACGGGGCTCAGCATGGCGAGCAACGCCGCAGCACGATCGCGCCGGCCCAGTTCCGCCATCGCGCGCACCACCCACAGCACGCCGTGCGTGTACTGGCCGCCGTTCTCGCGCACGCCCGCCACATACCCCTTGATGTAACCCGGATCGTGCGGCGTGTCGCGGAACGCGGGAGTCAGCAGCCGGATCAGCCCGTCCTTCTCCGAGACCAGGTGCTTTTCGACCGAGTCCATGGCGAGGCGCGCGCGATCGGCCGGCGCGGCCTTGGACATCACCGACCACGCCTGGGCGAGCCCGTCGATCCGGCACTCGTCGCTCTGGCTCGAGCCGAGCAGCGCGCCGTCGTCGTAGAAGGCGCGGCGGTACCACTCGCCGTCCCAGCCGGCGTCGTTGAGCGCGACGCGCAGCGAGTCCCGGTGGCGCGCGTAGCGCGCGGCGCGCGTGTGGTCGCCGCGGCGTTCGCACACGGGCGCGAAGTCGCCGAGGATCGCGTGCAGGAAGAAGCCCATCCACACGCTCTCGCCGCGCCCCTCGCGGCCGACGCGGTTCATGCCGTCGTTCCAGTCGCCGGTGCCGAACAGGGGCAGGCCGTGCTCTCCCACCGCGAGCGAGCGATCGATGGCCCGGCAGCAGTGCTCGTAGACGTCCGCCGACTGCCCCGAGTCCTCCGGAACAAGAAACACCTCGTCCTCGCCCTCGGCGAGAGGCGGCGCCTTCAGGAACCGCGCGTTCTCGTCCAGCACGCTCCAGTCCCCGGTGGATTGGATGTAGTACGCAGCGAGCAGCGGCAGCCACAGCAGGTCGTCGGCGAAACGCGTCCGCATGCCCTTCGACAGCGGCGGATGCCACCAGTGCAGCACGTCGCCCTCGACGAACTGATGGCGCGCGTTGAGCACGATCTGCGCCCGGGCCAGGTCCGGGCGCAGGTGCAGGAGCGAGGCCGCGTCCTGCAGCTGGTCGCGAAAGCCGAACGCGCCGCCCGACTGGTAGTAGGCCGTCCGGCCCCAGATGCGGCAGCTCAGCGTCTGGTAGGCGAGCCACCCGTTCACCATGAGGTCGATTCCGGGCGAAGGAGTGCGCACCTGCACGCCTTCCACCAGATCGCTCCAGAAGCGAATCACGTCGGCCAGCGCCGTCTCGATCTCCGTGGCCGTGCCGTAGCGGCCGACGAGCGAGGTCACGTGCGATTGCGACTCGCCCTCGCCGAACAGGAACGTGCACTCGGTCGACTCTCCGGGCGACAAGTCGAGCACGACCTGCTCCGCGAAACAGGGGTCGAGGCCGGCGCCGAAGCTGCCGGCGAGCTCACGCCCCGCGGCGACGGCCGCCGGCCGTGCCGGAGAGCCGCCGACGCCGAGGAACTCTTCCCGGTCGCCGGTCACGTGATGCCCGATCGACTGCTCGGGCGCGGCGCTCGCCGCGAAGGCGATTCCCGCGGCGAACTCGCCGCCGGTGGGATTGACCGCCACCAGGGTCCCGCACTTTTCGAGCTCGGCCGTGACCACATGGCGGCTCGACACCTCGGCGAGCACGCCCTGCACGAGGCGCTGGTAGCAGAAGAGCGACAGCCGGCGGGCGCGCGCCGTGTGATTGGTCAGGCGCACCCGGGCGAAGCGCACGGGCTCGGTGGCATGCGCGAAGTACGTGACCTCCTGCGCGAGGCCGTGGCTGTCGTGACGCGAGGTGCTGTAGCCGAAACCGTGGCGCATTTCGTAGTCCGCCGGAGCGGGCGCGGGCCCGGCCGTGGGCGACCAGAACGCGCCCGTCTCTTCGTCGCGCAGGTACAGCGCCTCGCCGTGCGGATCGAGCACGGGATCGTTGTGCCAGGGCGTGAGCCGGTGCTCGCGGCTGTTGCCGTTCCACGTGCTGCCGGCCCCGGTCTCGCTGACCAGGAAGCCGAACC
Source organism: Candidatus Eiseniibacteriota bacterium (assembly GCA_020849095.1). GTDB lineage: Bacteria > Eisenbacteria > RBG-16-71-46 > RBG-16-71-46 > RBG-16-71-46 > CAIXRL01. The sequence goes on along the minus strand of JADLGX010000374.1, from coordinate 2,159 downwards.
GTTCGTTCGCCATGATGTTCACCCACGGCAACGGCGGACGGCGATGCCCGGCGCCCGGCTCGAACGGCATGCGGACGACGTACTCGCGGCCGTCGGCGGAGAAGCCGCCGAAGCCGTTGAACTCGCGCAGCGCTTCGGCGCCGGCCGCGCCGGCGGGCTCGGCCGCGACCGCGACCACGGCCGCCCCGGGACGGTCGCGCTCGAGCGCCACGAGTTCGGCGGCGACGCCGGCGAGCGGAACGGTGAGAACGGCGGCCGCATGCGCGGCGAGCGCATCGCATTCCTCGGGCGAAAGCTCGGCGGCCGAAATCGTGCGGACACTCGATCCGGCGGGAGCGCTCACTCCCGCCCCGAGCAGCCCTGCCGCTTCGCACGGGATTCCGAGCGCGGCCCAGTAGGCGGTCGCGCGCTCGAGATCGTGCAGCATGGCGGCCGCGTTGCCGTTCTCGCACGAGGCGAGCACGTAGGGCACACCCGGGCGCAGTCCGAGCCGGGCCGACAGCCCGGGACAGGCGACCTGGCGGGCCTGCTGCGCGCGCGACGCCCTCAACCCGGAGTAGCCATAGGCGATCGCGGCGCCGAACGCCTGGAGCGCCTCGGCCTGGGCATTCGAGAACGAACCGGCCGCCTGCAGTTCCTGCTCGCGCCTCGTGGCCGAGGCGAACACCTCGGAAGCGCCCGCCCGGCGGAGGTCGCGCGCCAGCTTCAGCGCGCCCTCACGATCGGGGGCCAGCGCGAGCGCGAACGTGAGCACGGCGGACTCGCCGGCATCCAGGCGGACGGCCCGGCGCAGGCTCACGACCGGATCGAGGACATTGCCCGCGGATCCGGTCAGCGCGCCGGCCCTCGTCATCGCCCCCGGACGGGACGGGCTGCCCCCGCGGCCCATGAACCGGACGCGGTCGCTCTCGTACGAGGTGTCACCGGATTCGAGCAGCAGGTGCGCCAGCCACGGATGGGTCTCGGCGTTCGCGCGCGGGCGCCGGCGCGCGAGCAGCGCGGAGTCGGAGGCCGCCCATTCGGTCTGGATGAAGAGCTTGGAGAAGGCCGGATGCGACGCGTCCGCCATCGGCTGGTTGAGCACCACGTCCGCCCACGACGTCACGTCCAGCGAGCGGGGCTGCGAACCCGTGTTGGTGATCGTGAGACGGCGCAGTTCGGCGTCGTGCGCGGAAGACACGCAGGTCTCGAGCCGCGTCTGCAGCCCCTGCCCGCGGCGCACGTGAGTGATCACGCCGGGCGCCAAGGCGAACTCGTGCCCCTCGGCGCACGCCCCGGCAGGCTCTTCGGTGACCGGGAAGAACTCCCCCGTCTGCGTATCACGAACGAACAGGAAAAAGCCCGTGTGGTCTTCGATGCGATCGGCGTTCCAGCGCGTGAGGGCATAGCCCTCGCAGGCCGAAGCGCCGGTGCCGGCGCGGGTCAGGAGCACCGAGTAGCGGCCGTTGGACAGCAGACGGCCGCCCGGCGACGGGGACGTGAGGAGTTCGTGGGGCGGAAGGGTCACGGTGACCGGACTGGATGTGCTCATCACTCTCCGAGAAGGGCGCCGCGCGCACGCGGCCCCGGGATCACTGCAGCAGGATGGCCTTGGAATGAAGGATCGTGCCGTTCGACTCCAGGCGATACAGGTAGATGCCGGCGGCCAGATGGCGCGCATCCATCGAGATCGAGTGCTCGCCGGCAGCGCGATCGTCGTCCACCAGCGTGGCGACCTGCCGCCCCATCACGTCGAACACCGACAGGCGGACGTGAGCGGCGGACGGCAGCCGGTAGCGCAGCGTGGTCGAGCCCCGGAACGGATTCGGCGAGGCGCCGAGGAACACGGCGGGGCCGGTGCGCGGCTGCGAGTCCTCGAAGCCGGCCGTGACCGGCAGGAATCCCGCCAGGGTGAGCCCGCGCTGCACGTCGGGGTTCTTCATGAAGCGCGCCCAGATCATGTCGTTGCGCGCGTTCTCGAGCATGAGCACGATGGGGCCCTGATCGATGCCCAGCACGTGCGGACCCACCCAGGGATTCAAGACCGGATTGAAGGCGTCGGTGAAGCCGTACTTGCCCCAGACCGGCGCGATCTTCCAGTTCGTGTACAAATTACGAATGCAGGGCCAGGTCGAATCGGGAGCGAACGGGTACGAGCTGATCGGCGCGGTCGGCGTGAT
>JADLGX010000373.1 GCA_020849095.1 Candidatus Eiseniibacteriota bacterium | reverse complement strand
GGCGCTGGACGAGCCTTTTCGAGATCGACGGTGACGCAGGGCAAACGATCTGGACCGGGATCCATACGGTGCTCGCGCGCGGCAACGGCGACACGACGGCCATCGTGCACTTCCAATCGGACCCGCGAGCAAGGCTGATGCTGATTCCGCCCGGCCAGTCCACAGTGGACGTGAGCTCGGGCCAACTGTGGTCCGGCATCAACTCACTTCAGGTGAATGTGCCGCAGACGGTGACTCCCTTCGCGGACCTCTTCTGCGGAGGGCATATCCAGCAGCACGATGGGCGAGTGCTCTACGTTTCCGGGACCGCCAAAGAGACCAACGGACACCGGCAGTGCCGCATCTTCGATCCTCGTAGCTATTTCAACCCATCCACCTGGGGTTGGTCGGCCACGGACAGTCTTCGGCTGCCGCGCTGGTACCCGACGCTGACGGAACTCGGAGACGGCCGCATCGTGTCGCACTCCGGCATTCAGTACTACAACGCCATGCGATTTGGCGGGACGGTCACAGGCGGTGGCGAAACCGACAGCCTGATCCCGCTTGCGCTCTCGCAGAGTCCGTACTGGGACGATCGGCATCCTACTGATCCTGACGTGGGCGCCGGAAATACGTGGCCAACAGCGCTCTCCGACGCAGCCGCTGACTTTTCGCGGAGCATTCAGATGCCCTCCGCGGACGCGAGGGGCGTCATCGCGATTTTTGGCGGGCGGTCAGGCTCGACGCCGAAGCAAGAGCTTTGGATTGCTTGGCGCGAGGGTTATCACGACCGTGAGCATTGGAAATGGGAGCTTGCCAGGGCGAACACCAACTCGCCGGCGGCTGAGCAGGTGCCTCCACTCGCGAGGAGCGAGCACACCCTGGTCGCAGACGGCTCGGTGAACGGAGACACGCTGGTGGCGATCGTGTTCGGGGGCAGGGGGGCTGGTGGGGCCGCACTCAACGACCTCTGGCGTGTTCGTTTCTATCGAACGAACCTGGGCGGCGGGCACCCATTCCGTTTCGACGCCGTTCCCCTCACATCCTCTGGAGCATCGCCGGGGTATCGCTTCGGGCACGCCGCCGTGTTCGACCCCGGGCCGTTGAACTCGCAGGGCATTGCTCAGGGCCCTAGGATGCTGGTTTTTGGTGGAAAGAATGAGGTTGGCGCTCTTGCCGACAACAAGACCTACTCATTGAACCTGAGCACGTGGGTCTGGTCGATCGTCAACGACGGAACCACCGCCCCCTCCGCGCGGTACCGAGCACGGGCCGCCTTCGTGAAGCCGCTCTTCGGCGAGTACAACTGGCAGAATCTGACAGCTCGGATGTTCGTTTCTGGCGGCGAGAACGCGGATGGCAGCGTGCGACATGGTGATTTGTGGAAGTTGGTTCGGTGCAGTGCGGCCGCCAGCGGCTGCAATACGTACACGTGGGCCAACTGGTCTCCCAGTGGCGGCACCCCGCTTCCGGCGCGATCGGGTCACGTGTTCTTCTACGATCCCGAGTGGCGCCGTCTAGTGCTCTCCGGAGGGCGGCTTGCCGGCGGCGCCATCGCTGATGACGCGTGGTTTCTTCCTGTGGACTTCAGTGATGGCTGCGGCGCGGGCTCGAGCGCCAACTGCGCCGAGTACTATTGGCGCCAAGCGTCACAGCTTGGCACATTGCCTCCGGCCACTGATGGGGCCGTTGGTGTGTACTTCGCCTTGCAGGTAGCAGCACGCGAGCCGGAGATCTTCGATCCCAACGAGCCGACAGGGCAGCGCTGGACAACGCTCGATGCGCCGCACTACACGCTCGATACCTATCCCTTCATGTTCCTCTTGCCATCGGGGAATCTGTTTCAGTCGGGCCGCGATAGCCGCTCGATCACGAATGAAGGAGTGGTGTCGAACACGTTTCCCTCGTATGTGCTCAACCCCGCCACCGGGGCCTGGGGGCAGCCGATCGCGAGCGGAATGACCGGCGCTTCATCCGTGATGTACCGCCCAGGCAAAGTGCTCAAGTCTGGCGCACCGGGCGTTGGTGGGGCCACGGATCCGACGCGAGTAATCGATCTGAGCACCTCCGAGACCGGAAGCGCTTGGTCGAGTCCGTTGGGTGGAACCCAACTCGCGAAGCGCGTCGAGCCCAATCTCGTTTTATTGCCGTCGGGCGACGTGCTGGCGCTGGGTGGGCGGTTGGAGCACCACGATGACTCGCCCGCTGAACCGCGCCCGCAGCTCTTTGGTCCAGTGAGCCAGACGTGGTCGGAGGTGCTGCCGCCGGATCCTAGCTCGCGCGGCTATCACTCGACGGCGATGCTCCTTCCCGATGCCCGAGTGATGACCCTCGGCGGCAACCTCGGAAGTGACAGTCAGCTCGACAAGGCAGCCATCTACGAGCCCCCGTACCTGTTCGAGGGCGATACCTACGCGCTGCGGCCGGTCATCTCGGTCGCACCAGAGACGTTGCTTCACGGCAACTGCTACACGCTGACGGTCGGTTCCGCACCTTCGGGCATTGCGGAAGCGTGCCTGATCCGCCCGGGTGCCGTGACGCACGCCTTCAATATGGGGCAGGTGTATGTTCCGCTGGC
>JADLGX010000372.1 GCA_020849095.1 Candidatus Eiseniibacteriota bacterium | reverse complement strand
CGCCCGATGTGGGGCGCGTGCGTGTACACGTCGGCGGCGATCACGTACGGCTCGGCCTTGTAGCGCTCGACGCCGGCCGCGGTGCGCGTGTGGTTGAGGGGATTGAGCATGTGGAACAGCTCGACCGCCTCGTCGCCGTTGCCGAGCCGCGCCATGGCCATGACCGTCCAGATGGCCGCGTGCGTGTACTGCCCGCCGTTCTCGCGCACGCCGGGCAGGTAGCCCTTGATGTAGCCGGGGTCGAGCGACGAGCTGTCGAACGGCGAGGTGAGCAGCTTGATCACGCCCGCGTCGCGGCGCACCAGAAGCATGCGCACGGCGTCCATCGCGCGCTCGGCGCGCACCGGCATGGCGGCGCCCGACAGCACGCTCCAGCTCTGCGAGATGGCGTCGATGCGCCCCTCGGTGCCCTGCGCGGATCCCAGCGGCGTGCCGTCGTCGAAGTAGGCGCGGCGGTACCAGTCGCCGTCCCACGCCTGCTCGAGCATGGACATGAGCTGCTTGCGCTCGGCGCGCCAGCGCGCGGCGCGCGCGTGGTCGCCGTGCGCGGACGCCAGCTCGGCGAAGTCGCGCAGCACCTGCGACAGGAACCAGCCCAGCCACACGCTCTCGCCCTGGCCGCGGTGGCCGATGCGGTTCATGCCGTCGTTCCAGTCGCCGGTGCCGATGAGCGGCAGGCCGTGCGGCCCCACGCCCAGGCTGCGCTCGATCGCGCGAATGCAGTGCTCGTACAGCGTGCCCGTCTCGCCGGCGTCCTCGGGCAGCGAGTAGCGCTCGAGTTCGCCCGGCTCGAGCACGGGCGAACGCAGGTAGGGCACGCGCACTTCGAGAATCGCGCGATCGCCGGTGCTCGTGACGTACTGCGACACGGCGAACGGCAGCCACAGCAGATCGTCGGAGCAGCGCGTGCGCACGCCGCGGCCGGTGTGGTCGTGCCACCAGTGCTGCACGTCGCCTTCGAGGAACTGGCGCGACGCGCAACGCAGCACGTGCTCGCGGTACAGGTCGGGACGCGCGAGCCCCAGCGCCATCACGTCCTGCAGCTGGTCGCGAAAACCGTACGCGCCGCCGGGCTGGAAGAAGCCCGTGCGCCCCCACAGCCGCGAGCTGACCGACTGGTACAGCACCCAGCGGTTCATGAGCAGGTCGAACGAGTCGTCGGGCGTCTTCACCTGGACCGCGCCCAGCATGCCGTCCCATTCGCGCGTCACTTCGTCGAGCGCGCGCTGCGCGGCCTCGAGGCCGCCGAAGCGGCGCGCGAGCGCCAGCGCCTGCTCGCGGCTCTCACCCCAGCCCAGCAGCACCACGACCTCGCGCGTCTCGCCGGGCGCCAGGTCCACCACCAGCTGCAGCGCCGCGCACGGGTCGAGCCCGGCGCCGAAGCGCCCGCCCAGCCCTTCGCGCTTGAGCGCGGCCGGGCGGCGCAGCGAACCGTTGCGCCCCAGGAACTCCGTGCGGTCGCCGGTGGCCGACGCGCAGCGCACGCTGGCGTGTACGAACCCCACGCCGTCCGAGAAGTCGGCGTTGTACGGGTTGCGCGCGAGCAGCACGTGCGTGTGCCCGTCCTGCTCGGTCACCACGAAGCGGTTCTCGCCCGCGCGCGGCGGGCACAGCGCCCACTCGTGGTAGGCAAAGAGGCTCAGGCGCCTCGCGGCCGCGCCGTGGTTGGTGAGCGTGACGCGCGAGAACTTGATCTTCTCCTGCGCGTGCACGAACACGACCAGCGCCGAGGTGATGTCGTGCGCGCGGTGGTCGTAGCGCGTGTAGCCCGCGCCGTGCCGCGTGACCCAGCGGCCGCCGGCCGCGGTGCGCGGCAGCGGCCCGGGCGTGACGCCCCAAGCGAGGCCGGAGGCCTCGTCTCGCAAATACAGCGCTTCGCCGCTGAACTCGCTGACCGGGTCGTTCGAGAAGGGAGTCAGCCGGTTCTCGCGGCTGTTGCCCGACCACGTCCATGCCGAGCCGTTCGCGCCCACCACCGTGCCGAACGAGGGATTGGCGATCACGTTGACCCACGGCAGCGGCGTTTCGGCCGCGCCGGAAAGCACGACCACGTACTCGCGCCCGTCGGCCGAGAAGCCGCCAACGCCGTTGGACAGGCGCAGCTCGGGACGCTCGACGTCCTGCGGCCCGTCGTTGGCGTGCGCGACCGCGGCAGCCGCCTGCGGGCGCAACGGCGCCGGCCACGTGGGCACCGCGAACGGCAGCCCCAGCTGGTTGCCGAGGTCGCCGCATTCGCCGTTGAGCACCGCGCGCGCCGCCGACAGCAGCACGTTGCGTTCGGCCGCCGCGATGCCGTCGCCGCGAAACAGGAACACGCCGCCCGGCCGGTGCTTCCACGCCGCCCACGGGCCCTTTTCGAGCAGGGCCTCGAGCTGCTCCTGCATCTGGTCCAGGTAACTCACCGGGTGATCGTTGAGGATGACCACGTCGGCGCTGAGTCCCTTGAGCCGCCAGTACTCCTGCGCGCGCAGCACCTGGCGCACGAGCCCCACGTCCTCCTCGCGCACCGCGGACACCACCAGGATCGGCAGGTCGCCCGACACGCCGTGGCACCACAGTCCCGGCTGGCCCATCGTGTTCTCGGCGATCGTCGCGGCGGGCGCGCGCAGCGAGTCGTCGGCCCACAGCACGCGCGAGGCCAGGCGCTCGTAGAGCTGCGCCTCCTCGGGCGCGAGTCCCAGGTGGCGCAGGCGCATCTGCGTCTGGGTGTTGGCCAGCGCGAAGGTGCGCGTGGCGGCCGCGGGGTCGTCGTACTTCTCGGCCAGCGCCACGGCCGCCGCGCGCGAGGACGCCACGCCCGTGGTGAACGCCAGCCGTACGCGCGCGCCGGGCGCCAGCCGCACGCGGCGGCGAAGGCTGAGGATGGGATCGAGTACGGCGCCCGCGGTGCCGGACAGGGCGCGGCCGTCCATCGCCGCCGGGTTCTCGGGCGTGCGCCCGCGTCCCAGGAAGCGCGTGCGATCGCTCTCGTACTCCACGGCGCCGTGCACGCCGTCGTCGGCGCTGACCACGTGCACCGCCCACGGCGTCGCGTCATCGGGAGAGCGCGGCCTCCGGCCGCACAGCAGCGCGGTGCAGTCGGGCAGGTACTCGGTTTCCAGGAACAGCTTGAGGAACGCGGGGTGGGACAGGTCGTCGGCCGGCGAGCCGAGGATCACCTCGACGAAGCTGGTGACCTCGATCTCGCGCAGGTAGTCGGTGCGGTTGACCAGCGTGACGCGCCGGACTTCGACGTCGTCCTCGGGCGACACGGTGATCTCGAGCCGCGTGTCGATGCCGTCGTCGGAGCGCTCGAACAGCGCCACGTCGGCCAGGAACGTGACCCGGTAGCGTTCGGGCTCGCGGCACACCGGCTGATGCGCGGCCGACCACAGCGCGCCGCTGCGCACGTCGCGCAGGTAGACGAACTGGCTGCCCGGGTCGCGCGTGGGGTCGCGCCGCTCGCGCGTGACCGCCAGCCCGCGCCAGCTGCTGGCGCCGCCGCCGGAGTTGGTGACCACCGCGGTGTACTGCCCGTTGGAAAGGAAGTGCGCGCTCGGGTGCAGCGTGTGCGGCGTGCGAAAGCGCCGCGGCACGACCGACGGCGGGCTGGGCTCCACCTTGCGCGACTCGGCCGGGCGCGGCTGGATGACCGGCACGAACATGGGAACGCGCTCCTGCAGCAGCGGATCGGTGGCCTGCACGCGCGGGTCGGCGTGGAACCGCCGCACCATGGGCGCGCCCAGCAGGGCGTTGGCCAGCGCCACCAGGCTCATGCCCTGATGATGCGCGAACCACGCGCGCACGAACTGCAGGCGCGGCGGCGGTTCGGCCGGCGTCTCGGTGTCGGCGGCGAGCACGTGGCGCGGCGTGTAGTCGAGCGACTCGATGAAGCCGAACTCGCCCGCGGCGCCCTCGCGCGCGAGCCGGCGAAAGTTGGCGGCAGCGGCGGCCGGGTCCAGCACGGCCGCGAGCGCGGTGGCGTACGGCGCGATGACCAGGTCCTCGGACAGCCCGCGCTTGAGCCCCGCGCCGGGCACACCGAACGCCTTGTACTGGTAGCTGCCGTGCGGGTCCTGCACGTGGAACGCGGACTCCGAGATGCCCCACGGCACGCCGTGCGTGCGCCCGTAGTTCAGCTGCGCGGTCACCAGCTCGCGGCAGGCGTGCTCGAGCAGTGTCTCGGGATGGCTGCGCAGCAGCAGCAGCGGCATCAGGTACTCGAACATCGAGCCGCTCCAGGAGACCAGCGTGGTGCAGCCTTCGACGCGCACCAGCGCGCGCGACAGGCGGAACCAGTGCTCCTGCGGCACCTCGCCGCGAGCGATGGCCACGAAGCTGGCCAGCCGCGCCTCGGAGGCGAGCAGGTCGTAGTACGACGCGTCGGCGCGGCCGGGCCCGTCGGCGTCGGCGAGCCGGAAGCCGATCGAGAAGAGCCCACGCAGCGGGTCGTACAGGAAGCGCCAGTTCATGCCGTCGGCCAGCTGGTCGGCGCGAAGCGCGAGCGCGTTCAGGTGGGCGGCGAGCGCCTCGGCGTCCGGCTCGGGCATCGCGGCATCGTCCAGCGCCGCGCCCAGCAGCCGGCCCCACGTGGCGGTCTCCTTCTCGGCCGCGCCGGACGCTTCGCCCGTGACGCGCGCCAGCAGCGAGTGCAGCGGGACGAACAGCTCGCGGGCGCGCGCGAGGCGCGCCGCGGGTTCGCCGTCGGCGGCGAGCGCCACGCGCAGGCTATCGAGCGCCAGCTGGGCCTGCGCGCAGAGCGCACGCGCCGGGGCGGCCGCGTGCGCCTGGCGCGCGAGCACACCGAGCGATTCGCCCAGCACGCCCACGGTGTCGAGTGCGCCCGCGAACGCGGCCAGCGGCGCGGGCGGCGCGCCGGCCACTTCGCGCAGTCCCGACGCCAGCGCGATCAGCGCGCCGGCCAGGTTGCCGCTGTCCACGGTGGACACGTAGCGCGGCATGAGCGGCGCCAGGCTGCGCGTGTCGTACCAGTTGAGCAGGTGGCCTTCGTGGCGCTCGAGCGATTCGATCGTCGCGAGCGACTGCTCGATCCGCAGCGCCAGCGCAGCCGCGCTCACGTACCCCATGTCGTGCGCCGCGAGGGTGGACAGCAGCCCCATGCCCACGTTGGTGGGCGAGGTGCGATGCGCCACCATCGGGGCGGCGCCGGCCTGCACGTTGTCGGGCGGCAGCCAGTGGTCCTCGGCGGTCACGTAGGTTTCGAAGTAGTGCCACGTGCGCCGCGCGATCCGGCGCAGCTGCTCGGTGTCGGCCGCGCCCAGCGCCAGCCGCGCGGGCACCACCGGGCGGCTGAGCCACCACGCGATGAGCGGCGAGACGAGCCACGCCGACACGAACGGCAGCGCCACGGGCAGCGCGTGCAGGCGCATGGGCAGCACGCCCAGCAGCACGGCGAGCGCCGCCACCGGGCCCGCCCACATTTCGACGAAGAACACGCGCAGCCCCTGCTTGCCCACCAGCCCGGTCGCGCGCGCCGCGGTGACCGCGGCGGTCTCCCACTCGAGCAGCCGGCGCTGCGTGATCACCATGCGCACCAGCGTGAGCACGATCGCGTGCATCATTTCGTACGCGTGATAGGCGAGGAGCGTGACCTGCAGCAGTACCTGCGCGGCCGCGGTCTTCAGCTCGGAGCCCACGTCGTGAAGGAACACGTCCGCCGGCTGCTGCGATCCCGGGCCGAACACCAGATGCACCAGTGGCGGCAGCAGCGGAAACGCGAGCAGCGCGAACGTGGCCAGCGTCCAGCCCAGCGGTTCGCCGGGCAGCCACGTCCAGGCCGACGCGAGCAGCGCCATGAGCGCGGGCGCCAGCATGCTGCGGCGCAGGTTGTCGAGGATCTTCCAGCGGCTGATGAGCGGCAGCCGCGAGCGTTCGAGCCCGTGCCGCGTGGGCATCACGGGCAGCAGGCAGAAGAGCACCTGCCAGTCGCCGCGCACCCAGCGGTGCTGGCGGCGGGCGTGGGTGAGCACGCTGCGCGGGAAGTCGTCCACCACTTCCACGTCGGAGACCAGCGCGCAGCGCGCGTACAGCCCCTCGAACAGGTCGTGCGACAGCATGGCGTTTTCCGCGACGCGCCCTTCGAGCGCGGCGGTGAACGTGTCCACGTCGTACAGCCCCTTGCCCGTGAAGCTGCCCTCGCCGAACAGGTCCTGGTAGGTGTCCGACACCGTGGTGGAGTAGGGATCGACTCCCGTGTGCCCGGCGTACGCGCGCGCGAACAGCGAACCCGCGGCGCTCGCCATGGTCACGCTGACTCGCGGCTGCAGGATGCCGTAGCCCTCGACCACGCGGCCCACGCGCGCGTCGAAGCGCGGGCGGTTGAGCGGATGCTCGATCACGCCGATCAGCCGGCGCGCCGCGTCGCGCGGCAGGCGCGTGTCGGAGTCCAGCGTGATCACGTAGCGCACGAGCGGCAGGACGGAGGCCTCG
>JADLGX010000371.1 GCA_020849095.1 Candidatus Eiseniibacteriota bacterium | reverse complement strand
GGCTGAGCGTGAAGTTCACGTCGCTGTTGCTCTCCTCGCTGCTCGAGGTGCCGAACTGGTAGATGCGGCGCACGCTGCTCCGGTGGTTCACGCCGAGATCGGCCTGGATGCCGTTCTTGAAGCTGCCACGCAGCGAGATGAGCGGATGGAAGTCGCTCGAGCGCGACTCGCCCGAGAGCGAGTCCCGGCGCACCTGGTAGTCGCGGCTCTTGGACACGCTCCACGCGGTGCGGATGGCCGGGTTGGTCAGGAAGCGCGTCAGCTTGAGCGCCGTGGCGACACGGCCGTAGTCCACTTCGATGTCGGGAAAGCGGAAGTCCGACGTGCGCGAGAGCACGCCGTTCGCCTCGCCCGTGCGGTCGCCGTAGCCGGCACGCAGCATGAGCTGGCTGCCGTACACGAGCGGCACGCGGGTGCGCGCGTTGGCGCGCCAGTCGAGCCCGGTCTGCGAGTTGTTGCCCGGGGCCCTCACCACGCCGCTCGTGGTGTCGGCGAAGCCGGGATCCTCGGCGAGCCCGACCAGGTAGAGAAGGCTGGGCGTGCCGCGCAGGCGCGAGTAGCTGCTCGAGCGCGTGATCTGCGCGTCGGTCTGGATGTTGCCGAGGCGCCCGAGCACGTCGCGCCAGCCGATTCCGGGCAGGCGCGGCTTCTGGACGCGCCGGGTCGAGTCGCTCCCCGACGTGTCCGGCCGTGCCGGCAGGGTGACGGCGGGACGCCGGGTCGCGAACCCGTCGAACGGCAGGTCCCAGTTCATCTGCAGGTTCTGGCCGTTGTTGACCGCGCGCACCGCCAGGTTGGGCGAAGTGATGTCGTTGTTCTGGCCGAAGTTCGAGCCCCAGTTGAAGCTCGGCCGCAGCCAGGTGCCCTTCTGCAGCGTGAACCGCGAGCTGAAGTTCTGCCGCCACGACGTGAGCCGCCCGAAGTTGACGAAGCCCACGTGGTCGAGCGGAACTCCTTCCAGGCTGAGCGCGCGCGTGCCCTCGATGTGGTGCGAGATGGCGTCCACCGGGCGCGTGTCGGCGCCGAATCCGAGCGTGGCCTGCCGGCCCGAGAGGTTGCTGCTGGGCAGCAGGTCGCCGGAGCCGTCGGTGGCGCGTGTGAACGCCTCGCTCTTGGTGGCCTGCACCTGGTAGTTCCAGTACACGCGCTCGGGCAGCGGATAGAACTTGGCCTTGCCCACCGGCATGCCGATCGCCAGCAGCGCGCGCGGCGCCACGTTCCAGTTGACGCCGGCGTTGGTGGACGAGTTGTTGTACACCGAGCTGGGCGTGCGCGCGTCGGTCTCGGAGCGGCTGATGTTGGCGGTCAGCCCGGCCACCGTGTACTTGAGCAGCGGATGCGTGCGCTCGCTCCAGGCGCGCGAATACGACGTCGAAACGCTGCGGGTCTCCGACCTCGTCTCGCTGGCCGCCTGCTGGGCGCCGGTACGCACCACGTCGTCGCCGGCGGTGAACCGCGGCTTGGACGAGTTGAGGTTGTAGGCGACCGACACGGGGAGCGAGATGCCCGTGCCCTCGAAGAAGCGGTGCGTGTCGAACTGGGTCGTGGCCTGCAGGGCGTTGTTGCGGCTGCCGCTGCCGCGCGCCTCGCCGACGCTGAGGAAGTTCTCGTCGCGCGAGTTCCAGGACACGTTGTAGCTCATGAGGTTCGCCATGCGCCCGTTGACGAGCAGGCGGTTCGCGTAGCCCACGTCCTTCTTCACGTCGGTCGCGCGGATCTCGTTGAACCAGAACTGGCCTTTCGGGAATTCCCGGCCTCCGGCCGGGGCGGAGTTCATCACGCCGAACGAGACGCGCCGCAGGCGGGTGAATGAGGGCCGCCCGATGATGATCACGGAATCGCCCGGACTGCCGAACGCCACGCGGATGGGCGCCGAGCCGGGCACGGTCTGCGACAGCTTGAAGTTCGAGATCTCCTCGAGCAGGACCTTGCTCTCCTGCCAGTCGATCGACCGCGCCACCGAGGAACGCGGCAGCCGGCGCTTGATCTCGTAGTAGTTCTGGCCGCGCTCGTCGGACGCGAAGCGCACGAAGTAGAACAGCGACGAGTCCGCCGAGGCGTCGTAGCCCGCCACTTCGTAGCTGGAGGCGTACCAGCGCAGCGCGCCGTAGCGGCTGTAGTTCTCCTCGAGCGAGAACGAGCGGTAGGCCTCGAGCGTGTCGGGCCCGAGGTTGGTGAACTCGAGGGCGATCGACTGCTCGCGCCGGGTCAGCGCCTGGTTGCCGCTGCGCGTCTCGCCCGGATCGAACGGCGGCACGTAGATGTCGGCGTCGTCGAGCGAGTTGACCGAAGTCAGGGTCATCGTGGTGTGCCGGCGGCGCTGGTCCTCGGAAAGATCCACGCTCAGCCAGCGGTTGCCGACGATGTCGAGCCCGCCCAGCATGAGCAGCGGTCGCTGCACGCTGGCCGTCTTGGGCTCCGCCCCCTCGAGCCCCTCGACCCACACGCGCACGTGGCGCGCCGAGGTCAGGTCGGGCGAGCCGAACTGCACGCGCAGGCTGTCCGAGATGGGGATGCGATAGCGGCGCCAGCCGTTGTCGGCGGCCACCGTCGCGCGCGTCGAGAAGTCCTCGTACACGTTGGTCACCAGGTAGCGCCGGCTCGAGTCCGCCAGCGGAATCGTGTACTCGAAGTAGTGCTCGGCGCGGTCGAGGTTGTCGTTGTTGTTGAGGTCCTCGGAGTTCGGGTAGGGCGCGAGCCGGTAGTTGTCCTCGGTGCCGTTCGTGAACCGGAACTTGCGCGGGTCGATGTCCTCGCGATCGTTGTCCGGGTCGGCGTAGTTGTCGCCTTCCGGATCGCTCTCGCTCGCCGTGGTCAGGTCGGCGAGCGGCAGTTCCTCGAGCACGTCGCGCCTGCCGTCGAGCCCGGTGTCCTCGTCCTTGGCGGGCGGCACGGTCAGCTGGCCGTCGCGCGCGGGAGTGTCCTCGGTGTTGAGCAGGCCGTCGGGCAGCCGGTTGGGCGCGCGCATCTGGTCTTCGCTCACCACGCCGAGATCGATGTGCAGCTTGACGTTCTTGTCGTTCGCGCGCACGAGCCCGGTGTGTACGGCCGGGTCGTGACGGTCGCGAAAGTCGTTCACCCAGACTTCGATGAACTGCGCCCGCGACAGGTCGATGCCCTGCGGGTCGAGCAGGTAGGTGAGCCCCATCCACAGCGAGTCGCGCAGCCCGGGGTCGTTGCGCATCGCCTCGGGCACCTGCGGCACCGAGAGCGCCAGCGCCTGGCGCGGGTTCCGCGCGCCCTGCGCGTCGTCGAGCGTGGGCTTGAGGTCGCGCTCGTGAACGTAGTTGGGCGGCATGTACCAGCGCACTTCGGTGTTCCGCTGCCCCGGCAGGTCCAGAAAGCTGTCGGTGATGAGCGCGCGGCGCGAGGCGTCCAGCGTGCGCGCGCGGGTGGGCACGCTGGCGGGATGCCAGCGGTCGGCGGTCAGCGACAGCCCGACGGCGTCGCGCACCCCTTCCATGTCGTCCACGAACACCTCGTTGCGCGTGTTCGGGTTGGGGAACGAAACGCCCACTTCGGCCTGCACGTTGAACTCGGACGGCGCGCTCGTGCGCACTCCGGGCAGCAGGTCCACCGCGCGCGTCAGGAACGACGGGCGAAAGCGCCACTCGGTGTTCACGTCGGTGATGAGCGTGCGCGAGGGCTCCTCGCCCAGCCGCGGGCGCAGGTCCTGCGCGCCCTTGCTCTCGTACAGGAACGCGCCGCCCAGGCTGCGGTCGCGGCCTTCGAGTCGAAAGGCGGAACCGATGAGCGTCTTGCCGGCCTGCTGGAACAGCGGCGCGTACGAGTAGTCGATGCTCAGCTGGTCGGTGGGGCCGAGCCCCTTGATGAGCGAGATCTGCCCGGTGTCGTAGTCGATCCGGTAGTCGCGGTCGCGCGTCCAGCGCTCGCCGTTGACCGTGACCACCTCGGAGCCCTCGAGGATGCTGCCGCGCT
>JADLGX010000370.1 GCA_020849095.1 Candidatus Eiseniibacteriota bacterium | reverse complement strand
TGAGCATTCCCGGCTCCCCGCCCAGCCTGATGAACCCGCCGTCCGGCTGCCGCTTTCACCCGCGCTGCGCGCAGGCGGCCCCGGAGTGCAGCGCGAGCCAGCCCGAGCTGCGCCTGGTGAGGCCGGGGCATCTGGCGGCGTGTCCTTTTGCACGGTAGCGGCCTCCGGCCGCTACTCGACCTGGCGCGACAGTCGCGGCCTCCGGACGCTGCCCGAGCTGGCGAGACGCCGTAGCACCAGACGAAATCGGCGCGGCCCCGAAAGGGACCGCGCCGCTTCGCTCTTGGTGCCCGGCGACTAGAGCGCCAGGTTCAGGTACGTCCGCACTTCCCACTCGCTGCCGTTCTCGCCCGAAGGGTCGGGCACGTAGCGCGGGCTCGACTCGTCCAGCGAGCGCCACATGGCGCGCACGCCCACGCTCGTCTGCGGCTGCGTGAACCACCGCACCTGGCCCAGCGTGCGCGACACGTCGCCCATGAGCTGCACCGGGAACGTGAGGTTGAAGTCGCGGTGATAGTCGTACGGACCCCAGTCGTTGAAGCGCGCGGAGGCGGCGTACGCCATGGATCCCCAGCCGAACCGCGCGTCGCCGCCGTAGCGGTGCACCACGCGCGCGTCGTTGCCGTTGGGCTCGCCGTCGCCCACGAACAGGTTCGCGATCACCCGCTTGTCCGCGGACAGGCGCGACACGATGCGGCCGCGGATCTCCCACAGGTCGCGCGCGGGCGGCGCGCCCGGGAACGCGAAGCGCGTCACGCCGTCACCCAGCACGCCGATCGCGGCATCCTGCGTGGTCGGCATGTGGCGGTACACGAAGTCGGCGCTCGCGGCGAACCGCGAGTCCTCGCGAATGTCGTTGTCCCACGCCCACATCCAGGTGGCCGGCGTGGTGTCCCAGCACAGCAGCAGCTCGGCGCCGACCGTCTCGCGGTTCGAGCGGACGGCGAACGGATCGTTGATCACGTCGCGCGGATGGCCGGGTGACGGCACGTCGTTGGGCACCGGCCCGATGATGGGCTTCTGCCACAGCACGTTCGGCGCGATCGTCAGGTTGCCGCGCAGGTAAGTGAAGCCGCTGATCACGTTGGTCTGGTTGCCCGTCCCCACGTCCTTCAGGCTCCAGCCCGTGAACGTCTGCACCTGCGTGGGCCCGCCCTCGGCGACCAGCCCCATGCGCGCGGTCTGCGCGTACCAGTTGATGCGGCCGCGCTGGTACGTGACCTTGGCCTTGGCGCCGAACGCGTCGGAATCGAAGATCACGTCCTGCAGCACGGTGTAGCCGTTCGCCGTCTTCTCGACGATCTGGAACGGCAGCCCGGCCTTGTTGCTGTACGCCCAGATGCCGCCGACCTGGAAACCGAGCGGGCCGCGCGCGTGCTCGATCGAGAGCGTCGCCTTGCGCGTCGAGACGGCGGGCACCACCGACGAGCTGGCGAACGACGACTGCGACGCCACGTCCTCCTGGTACAGCGCGGTCGCGGTGTAGCCGCGGACGGCGCGGCGGTACTTGAACATGATCGTCGGGTTGGCGCCCCACCACAGCTCCTGGCCGAACGCCATCTTGAGCCCCTCGAACTGGCGCTTGCCGGTCATCTCGAAGCCGACCGGCGCGTCGGCGCCGTACATGTCGGTGTTCGTGCCGTAGTTGGCCTCGCGGTACAGGCCGAAGAAGTCGCCTTCGTAGCCCCAGTGGTAGTGGCCGGAGCGGAAGAACCCGTCGAGCATGAAGTAGCGGTCTTCCCACGACAGGCTGGCGTGGTGAACCTTGAGCCGCTCGATGCCGTCGATGCCGAGCTGCTGGCGGCCGCGGTTCTCGTAGAAGATCTCGTTGATCGGATTGACCGGCACGTTGCCCAGAACGTTGAACGACACCGTTCCCGTCACCTGGTCCGACGGATGCGCCTCGATGTCGGCGTAGAACGCCTGCAGCTTGTCGAAGCCGCGGTACTTGGGATACGCGTCGGGCTCGGTCGCGCCCTGCAGCGGCGTCGTGGTGCGCGCGCCGCCGGTGCTGATGGTCTCGAGCTGCATGCGCAGGCCGCTCACGCGGACGCGCTCGCTGGGCGCCGCGCGCATGGCGGCGGTGTTGCCGCGCGCGGCCACCGTGGAAGCGACGGCGTCGATCTTGGAGAAATGCGCGCCGATCGCGGCCACGTCGGTGGTGGGCGCGTAGGGGTCGAGCGTCCACGCGTCCTGCAGCGCGTAGTAGGCGGCGCGCGGGTACAGCTCGTAGAGGTTGCGGCTGTCCACGGGCCCCTTGGCGCAGATGCCCCACCACTCCTCGTTCATGTTGTTCTCGCCCTGAATGAAGTCGCGGTCGAGCCCGCCGTTCGGCCACGACGCGTGCGTGTCGTGCACGTCGAGGCGGCTGTCCTGGCCGTACTTCCACCAGCCGTCGCTCCACTGGAACACCATCCCGCCGATGGCGTTGCCGACCTTGCCCTTGCCGGCGCTCTGCTCGTAGATCTCGCGCCACTGGCCGATCAGGTAGTGCGCCTGCATGGCCTGGTCTTCGCGGTTGTCGCGCGCGTTGAAGGCGTCGCTGCCGAACTCGGTGAACACGACGGGCACGCCCAGCTTGGTCTTGACGACCTGGTACATGTCGCCCACCGAGATGCCGCGATACACGTTGGTGCCGAACACGTCGAGGCCCTTGCACTCGGCCGCGATGATGTCGATGTACTGGACGTCGCCGTTGGCCATGGCCACCGGAATGCCGGGCTCGGCCGCCTTGGTGTCGTTGATGATCTCGCCGAACAGCGAGTACAGCTTCTGCGCCCGCGCGGCGTCACGCTCGCCCTTGGGCAGCGCCTCGATCTCGAACGACGCCCAGCTGAGGCCGTAGTTGTTCTCGTTGCCGAGCAGCCACATGAGCACGCCGGGCGTGCCCTTGTAGCGCGCGACCGTGGCCGCGACGTCGGCGCGGATGGCCGCGCGCATCTTGGGGTCCGAGTAGTCGGTGACCGGGTGCCACGCGCCGTCGAGCGTGAAGCCGTAACGCCCGCACGGATGGTTGAGAACGGTCCAGATGCCGTAGCGCTCGTAGATGTACTTCACCCACTTGGGCGGCAGGCCGGAGTACTGGCGGATGACGTTGACGCCCATGCTCTTCATGAGCCCCATCTCGCGGTCGAGCGCCGCGACGATCACGTCTTCCGGCTGGCTGAACAGGTCGAACGCGTAGTTCTGGCCGATCGGGATGTAGTCCCAGTTCATGCCGTGAACCATGAAGTCGCGCCCGTCCACCTGGAGGCGCGAACCACCGGCGTCGGTCACCACGCGCACGGCGGGATTCGGCGTGCCGGAAGCGACATCGGCCCTGACGGCCTGCGGAAGCAGGAGACAGGCGGCAAAGACGAGCACGGCGAGATGGGCCACGCGCACGCGGGCCGCGCCTCGGCGGAACGAGTTCACGGAAACCTCCTAGGAAGACTGCTGCGCTGCGCCGGGGACCGCACGGGCGGCCACGACGTCGCGGTAGAAAAGTGCACTGTCCTTGATCGTTCGTTGCTGGGTTTCGAAATCCACGCGGTAGAGCCCGAAGCGCCGCGTGTAGCCCTCGGCCCACTCCCAGTTGTCGAGCAGCGACCAGGCGAAGTAGCCGGCGAGCGGCACCCCCGCCTCGATCGCGCGCAGGGCGGCCGCAAGATGCGTGCGCAGGAAGTCCACGCGGCGCGGGTCGGAGACGCGCCCGTTCACCGGCGGCGGGTCGGCGAACGCGGCGCCGTTCTCGGTGACGTGAATGGCGCGCGGAGAGTAGTCGCGCGTGATGCGCACGAGCACGTCGTAGAAGGCCTGCGGCCGGACTTCCCAGCCCATCTCCGTCAGCTGCTCGGGCGGCGCCTGCGGCACGCCGACCGGTTCGCCGTCGGGTCCCGCCTTCACCACGGCGCGGCTGGAGTAGTTGATCCCGACGAAGTCGGTGGGCACGGCGATCGCCGCCAGGTCGCCGGCGTGCACGAACGGCAGGTCCGCCGACACGAGATGCCCGCGGCGCACGCGGTCCGCAATGGCGTCCTCGGGATACCGGCCGCGGAACAGCGGGTCGAGGAACCACCGGTTGAACGTGCCGTCCAGCCGGCGCGCGGCGTCCACGTCGGCGGGGTTGGAACTGGCGGGCTCGACCGCGGTCACCATGGTGGTCAGCCCCACCTGGGCGCCGGGCGCGTTGCGCCGGATCACCGGCACGGCCCAGCCGTGCGAGAGCAGGAGATGGTGCGCCACGCGCAGCGCCTCGG
>JADLGX010000369.1 GCA_020849095.1 Candidatus Eiseniibacteriota bacterium | reverse complement strand
GATGGTGCCGGGCACTTGGCGCTTGCCCTAGTGTTTGCGGTAATACTCCCGCAATGAATCTCGGCCTCCGTGCCCGCCCCTGGGCGGGTCTCGACATCGGGGAGTACAGCGTCAAGCTGCTGGCATTGCAGCCGGGCGTCGGTCACGGGCGTCACTACGTGGCCGAAGCGCCGCTGCGGCGGCTCTCCAACGACGTCCCGCTTCCTCCCGACGCCATCGCGCGCGCGCTGGGCGAGTGCTTTTCGCTCGCCGGGCTGTCCGCCCGCTCCTTTCGCGGCTTCACGCTGGGGGTCTCGGGCTCCGACGTGATCGTCAAGCAGGTGCCGCTGCCCCTCATGGACGACGCCGAGGTGGCCGGCGCGCTGCGGTTCGAGGCGCGCAAGCACCTGCCGTTCGATCCCGCCACCTGCATCCTCGACTACCAGATCCTCGGGCGCTACCCGTCCGAAAAGCGGCTCGACGTGCTGCTCGCCGCGGTGCCGCAGAGCCGGCTCGACCGCGCGCTGGCGCCGCTCAAGATGCTGGGAGTCGAGGCGGACATCGTGGACGCCGCGCCGCTGGCGCTCACCAACGCGCTCGCGCGCACCGGCGAGCGCGACACCGACGCGCGCGTCATGCTCGACTTCGGGCACACGGGCTCGTGGCTCACGCTGTACCAGCGCGGCTCGCCCTACTTCGCCCGGCGCCTCGATTTCGGCGGCATGTCGGTCACCCAGGCGATCTCGAGCGCGCTGCGCGTGCCCTTCGAGGAAGCCGAGGAGTGGAAGCTCGCGGCCGGCGACGACGATCCCAACATGCGGGTCTCCCCCGACTCGCCCGAAATGCTCGCCGTGCGCGGGGCCGTTCGCACCCTGGCCGACGAACTGCACCGCTCGTTCGCCTTCTACCGCACGCTCGCCCCGCTGCCGGGCGACTTCTCGCTCTGGCTCTCGGGTGGCACCGCGCGCCTGCCCGGCATCGCCGGGCTGCTCTCCGAGGCGCTCGACGTGCCCACGCTGGTGTTCAACCCGCTCGACGTGCTGGGCGCCGACCTGCGCGCGCTGCCCCCCGGCGGCCCGCAGTTCTCGCTCGCCTACGGGCTGGCGCTGAGGGCGGCATGAGCCCGGTCTTCGCCATCAACTTCCGTCGCGAGGCGTTCCAGCAGCAGATCGCGCGCGCCCGCCAGCGCGCCATCAAGCTCGGGCTGTGGGTGCTCTACTTCGGCGCCCTCGGCATCGTGCTGGGGCTGTACGGACTCAACTGCGCGTCGCTCGGGCAGCGCACGCACATGATCGAGAAGCAGGTCGCCCGATTGCGCAAGCAGCCCGCCGGCGGCTCGGAGTGGCGCCCCAAGTCCGAGGACGCCGAGATCGTCGGACGCTACCTGCGCGACACGCGCCAGTGGCGCAAGCGGCTCGAGCGCCTGCCGCAGGTGCTGCCGGCCAACGCCCGACTCACGGCGCTGCAGTACAACCCCGAGAACATCTCGGGCTCGGGCGAGACCAAGCTCGTCATCACCGGTGAGCTTCGCGCCGGCGGCCAGGACCGCATGCAGGCCGTCATGAACTTCGTGAACACGCTGTCGCGCGACTCGGTGTTCTCGGCGGGCTACCAGAACATCCGCCTGGTCACCACGCGCGCCACCGCCACCGGCGACGGCGCCGAGTTCGTGATCGAGTGCCGATGATGAACGCCCTCCAGAACGCGCGGCTCCGCCGCCACCTGCCGCTGCTCGGCGCGCTGGTCGTGCTGATCGCCTTCTCGATCACCCACCTGCTCGCGTTCCAGCCGCTCGCCAACCGCTACAAGCGCGCGCTGTCGCAAGCGGGGGCCATGGGCGCCATCCTCGACCCGAACGGCGTGAGCACCCCCTCGCTGCCACCGCGCGTGTTCACCCTGCTCATGGACAACTCGCTGCCCGCCGCCGAGGCCGACCGCAAGGGCGCCTCGGGCGCGCTGGGCGCCGAAATGGTGCAGTCCCTGTCGGTCACCGCCAATCGGCACGCACTCGAAGTGGTCGTCGCAGAGCCCGGGCTGCTCACGCAGCAGACCGGCAGCATCGAAGGGCGCGCCCACCTGCGGCTGCGCGGCTCGTACTCGGGCTTCGTCGGTTTCCTCGACGAGCTGTCTCGCAGCGGCCGGTTGTGGCGCCTCGAGCGCTACACGATCACCCCGGTCACCAACGGCGCGCGCTGCGACATCGAGGTGTACCTGGCCGGCTGCCTGCTCAAGCGCACCGGAGGACGCTCGTGAACCGCGACATCGGCTGGATCGCCGGTCCGCTCGCCGCGCTGGCGCTGTTCGCGTTCATCGTGTGGCAGACGCTGGGCGCGCTGTCGGCCAGCGGCGCCTGGGCGCGCGGCGGCAAGGCACCCCTCATCGCCCCCAACGACCCCTTCGCGTTCCTCGACGCGCTGGCCGCCGCGCCCCAGACGCCGTTGCCGCCGGCCATGCGCGACCCGTTCGGCGTCGCCGTTGCGGTCCCCGTCGCGCCCGCGCCCGGAACCGGCGGTCCGCGCAAGCCGGTCACGCCCGCCGCGCCCGCGCGCCCCGTGCTGACCGCCATCGTCTGGGACGCCGACCCGCGCGCGATCGTGCGCTGGCAGGGTCACGACTACAGTGTGCGCAGTGGCGGTCTGTTCGACGATTTCCAGGTGGTGAGCATCACGCGCGACCAGGTGGTCCTGAAGCGCGGAGATGAGAGCATCGTCCTTCAACGCAAGCCGCAGGGAGAATGAGCGTGAGCCTCAAGCGACTGTTCCGGAGCGTGGCCCTCGCGGCCATCGTGCTCGTCCTGGCCGTCTCGGGCCCCGCCCGCGCCACGGCGCCGGGCAAGCTCGTCAGTCTCGATGCCGACGAGGCCAGCCTGCCCGCGGTGCTCAAGATCCTCGCCGAGAAGGGTGACCTCAACATCATCACCGGCCCCGGCGTCACGAGCGGCAAGCTGACCATCCACATGAAGGACGTGCCGGTCGAGCAGGCCGTGAACCTCGTCGTGCGCGCCGCCGGGCTCGCCTACGAGCGCATCGGCAACTCCATTCTGGTGGCGGACTCCAAGTCGCTGCAGGACGAGACCGGGCTCTCCTCCTACATCGTCAGCCTCAAGTACGCCGACGCGAACGACGTCAAGGCGGCGCTCAAGGGGCTCACCGACAAGATCGAGGTGGATCGCGGCAGCAACCGGCTGATCATCGTGACCAGCCCGCGCATCATTTCCGAGATCGAGTCCATCGTCGCCCAGCTCGACAAGCCCGCGCAGCAGGTCATGCTCGAAGCGCGCATCGTCGAGGTGTCCACCGACGACATCGCCAAGCTGGGCCTGGACTGGAACGCGCTCAGCCGCCAGGGGTTCGTGTTCGTCGAAGGCAACTACGACACGCTCACCGGCGGTGAAGGCGGCGGCGAGCTCAAGGGACTCAAGGTGTTCCAGAACACGCCCGGCTCGCACGACGTGTTCCAGCTGCGCAACTTCAGCCGCATCGCTCAGGTCTACCGCGTCGCGATGGACCTGGCCATCACCAACGGCAACGCGCGTGTGCTGGCGAACCCGAAGATCGCCACGCTCAACGGGCGCAAGGCCTCCATGCTGGTGGGCTCGCGCATTCCGTTCGTGATCAGCGGAACGGTGTTCGCCGGCGGCGGCGCCGCGGCGACCCAGCAGGTGCAGCGCGAGGAAGTGGGCATCAAGCTGAGCATCACGCCGCTCATCAACGCCGACGGATACATCACCACGCTCATCGAGCCCGAAGTCAGCTCGGTCATCGGGTTCAAGGGGCAGAACAACGACCTGCCCATCGTGGCGACGCGCCAGGCCTCGACCACGGTGCGGCTGCGTGACGGCGGCTCGATCATCATCGGCGGGCTGCTGAGCGAGGAGAAGACCACGGTCATCGCCAAGGTGCCGATCCTCGGCGACATCCCGATCCTCGGCTACCTGTTCCAGCACAAGTCCACGCAGACCAGCAAGAAGGACCTCGTGATCGAGGTCACGCCGCGGATCCTGCCCGACCAGCCGTAGACCGGCGCCCGTCCTGCGGGTGCGCCGACCTGGAGCAGAATCTAGAAGTGCATCAGGTGGCGCACCTGCACGACGCCCGCGAGCCAGCCCAGCCACTGCCCCACCGCGACGGTCAGCGCCACGGTCACGAGCCCCAAACCAGCGGTGCTGAGATGCGGGGTGTGGTGCCGATACCGGTAGAGCCGCCAGATCAGCAGGGGCACCAGCGCGCCCTTGATGAGCACGAACAGGAGCCAGTGCTCGTGTGCGATCCCGGCGAGCAACGGATTGCCCTCGCGGTTGCCGAACCAGTGGATCCCGATGGCGGTCGCGAAGAGATCGAAGCTGTTGGCCACCACGGCCATGAAGAGCAGGATGCGCATGAGGGGCGCTCGCGGGTGTGGTGCCGGATTCACGGTCACTGCTGTCATCTTGCCAAACCCCACCCCGCGGCTCTAGGACTTATTCGACAGGGAACGGAACTCCCGGCATGAACCCCGACCTCTTCATCGGCATCGTCGTCACCCTACTTGGCCTCGTCATGGGCAGCGGCATGACCGCGCTGTCGTGGCGCGTGCCGCGGGGCCAGTCCTGGGTCACGGGACGCTCCAAGTGCCCGGGCTGCGGCCACGTCCTGGGGCCGCTCGACCTGGTGCCGGTGCTGTCGTGGGCGCTCTCGGGCGGGCGCTGCCGGCACTGCAAGACGGGCGTGAGTGCGCGTTATCCGCTGATCGAGCTGACCTGCGGCGCCTGGGCGCTGCTGGCCTGGCTCAAGATCGGGCTCACCCCCGCCCTCCCCTTCGTGGCCCTCTGGGGCTTCCTGCTGGTCGCGCTCCTGTGGATCGATCTCGACTTCCAGCTCCTGCCCGACGTGCTCACGTTTCCCGGCACGCTCATCGGCATCGCCGCGGCGATGGCGGGACCGGGCGCGCGTCACGCCATGTGGGGCATGCTGCTCGGCGCGGGACTGCTCTGGCTGGTGGCGGAAGTCTACTTTCGCATCCGCAAGATCGACGGCATGGGAGGCGGCGACGTGAAGCTGGCCGCCATGTTCGGGGCGGTGCTGGGTCCGCAGCTGGCGCTGATGACCATTTTCCTCGCCGCGTTCGCCGGCACCGCGTGGGCCGGCGTGCTCCTGGCGCGCAAGCAGGCCGACGCCATGACGCCCCTGCCCTTCGGCACCCTGCTCGCGCCCGCAGCCATGGTCGCCTTCCTGTGGGGCGACCGCTGGCTGCAGGCGTACGTGGCGCTTATTCGCTGATGGCCGGCTCCGCCGGCCCGTGCGGGGGCGTGTGCTCTTGCGCGCGCGGGCGCTGCGCGACACGCGGCGCCAGCAGCACGTAGACGACCGGCGTCACGAGCCGCGCGAGCAGCGTGGAGCTGAGCAACCCGCCGATCAGCACGCTGGCGATCGGCGAGTAGAGCGACGAACGCTGGATCGCCAGCGGCAGCAGGCCGCCCACCGCGGTGAGCGTGGTCAGCAGGATGGGCAGGAAGCGCACCTTGCCCGCCTGCTCCACGGCCTCGCGCACCCCCATGCCCTCCTCGCGGAGCTGGTTGGTGAAGTCCACCAGCAGGATGCTGTTCTTGATCTCGATGCCGATGAGCGCGATGAAGCCGATCATGGCCGTGAACGACAGCGAGTACCCCGTGACCAGCAGCGCGAACAGCCCGCCCACCACGCCCAGGGGAATGACCGAGGCCACGATCAGTGTGCTCTTGAACGTCCCGAACTCGAGCACGAGGATCGCGAGAATGATGAACACGGTCAGGATGATGGCGGCTCCCAGCCCGCCGAAGCTCTCCTCGCGGCTCTCGATCTCGCCGGCGGGAATGATCCGGTAGCCGGCGGGCAGCTTCATGCCCTCCAGCTGCCGCAGCACGTCCTTGGTCACGCGGTCGGTGTTGAACCCCGTGCGCACGTTGGACGAGACGGTCACCGAGCGCGCCTTGCCGTAGTGCTGGATGATCGGCGTGCTCGATTCCAGCCGGACATCGGCCACCTGGCGCAGGGGCACCGCGGCGCCGGTCACGCTGGTCACGTACAGCCGTTCCAGGATCTCGAGTGGCGGCGTGCCGTCGAAGCTCTCGCCCAGGTGCGACGCACGGTTGTCGGACGGCAGCCGCACGTGGATGGCGTAGTCCTGGCCGTCGGCCTCGCGCACGGAGCCGGCCTCGAACCCGGCCAGCGCCATGCGGACCGCGCGGTCCACCTCCACCGTGGGCACGCCGTACAGCCCCGCCTTGCGCGGGTCCACCTGCACGCGCAGGTCGGTCGTGCGCAGCTGCACGGGGTTCACCACGTTCCACGTGCCGGGCGTGCCTTCGATGGTCCGCTGCACGCCGGCGGCGATGGCTCGCAGCGTGTCCAGGTCGTCACCCGTCAGGCGCATCGCGATGGGCGCGTCGATCGGCGGGCCGTTCTCGAACGCCTTGAGCTCGATGCGGGCGTTGGCGTAGCCGTCGAACACGCGCTGCAGCGAATCGAACACGGCCGGCGTGCGCCGCGAATCGAAGTGGTCGATCAGCACGAGCAGCTCGGCGAAGTTGGCGCGCTCGTTCTCGGAGGACACGTTGTAGTAGATCATCGGGTTGCCGTGTCCCACGTTGGTCAGCACGTCGGTCACTTCGTGGCGTCCGCGCAGCACGCCCTCGACGAACCGTGCCGCGCGGTCGGTCTCGGCCAGGCTCGAGCCCTGCGGCGTGGTGATACGCACCAGGAACTGCGGCGTGTCCGCCTTGGGGAACAGGCTGAACCCGATCACGGGAACGAGCGAAAAGCTGAGCGCGAACAGCGCCCCGGCGGCGAGCAGCGTGCGGCGCGGCGCGGCGAGCGCGCGGTGCAGCCACTGGCCGTAGGTGAGGTCGATCAGCCGGTTGAGCGCGCGCAGCGCGGGGTTGCCCTGCGGGTTCGCGTGCGCGACCAGCATGCGAGAGGCCAGGAACGGCACGATCGTGAGCGACACCACGAGCGAGGCGATGATGGTGTACACGACGGCCGCCGGCAGGCTGGCGATGTACTTACCCGAGTTGCCCGGCAGCAGGAAGATGGGAATGAAGGCCGCGATCAGCGTAGCCGTGCAACCGAGCACGGCGACCGAGATCTGGCGGGTCGCGCGGATGGCCGCGTCCTCGCGGCTGGCGCCGTTGCGCAGGAAGCGCTCGATGTTCTCGACCACCACGATGGAGTCGTCCACCAGCAGGCCCAGCGCGATCACGAACCCGACGATGCTGAGCTGGTTGATGCTGAAACCGGTCAGCTGCAGCAGCGCCACGCCGATCGCCAGCGACAGCGGAATCG
>JADLGX010000368.1 GCA_020849095.1 Candidatus Eiseniibacteriota bacterium | reverse complement strand
GCGCTGTACGGCAAGCTGTTCGGCGACGCGATCACGGCGGTGGTGGGGCTGGTGCTGTGCCGCCATCACCTGCGCCCGGTCTTCGATCGCGCGCTGCTGCGCACCATGCTCTCGTACGGGCTGCCGCTGGTGCCGGTGTCCATTTCGTACGCCGTGATCGGCGCCGTGGATCGCGCCACGCTGACGCGGACGTTTTCGGTCGAGGCCGCCGGGGTGTACGCCGTGGCGATGAAGTTCTTCGCGGTCATCACCATGGGCGTGTCGGCCTTCAACCTGGCTTTCGGGCCGTTCGCCTACGCGCGCGCCAAGGACCCGGACGCGCCGCTGCTGTACGCGCGCGTGTTCACGCTGTACGTGGCCATCGCGTCCCTGGGCGCGCTGCTCGTGGGCGTGTTCGCGCCCGCGATCGTCGGGCTGCTCGCCACCGACCGCTATGCCGACGCGTCGGCCCCTGCCTTGTGGCTGGCCTTTGCCGCGGTCGCGCAGGGTGCCTATTCTGTCGCGGTCCTCGGCATCACGCTGGCGTTGCGGACGAAGCTGCTCGGTGGCATCGCGGCGCTGGCCGCGCTCGTCGCCGTGGCCGCCAATCCGCTGCTCGTGCCCCGGCTCGGCGCGGAGGGCGCCGCCATGGCGACCTGCCTCGCGCACGTCACCTCGGCGGTGGCGGCCTTCGTGGTTTCGCAGCGGGTGCATCCGCTGCCGTACCGCCCCGCGCGGCTGGCGGTGCTGTTCGGCGGCGCGCTCGCGCTGGGGCTGGCCGCCGTGCGGCTGGCGCCGGAGGGCATCGCGGGAGTGGGGATCAAGTTGCTGGCGGCGCTGGCCTTCGTGGCGCTCGCGTTCGTGCTGCAGGTGTGGAAGGACAGCGGCGCCGTCCGGCACCGCCCATCGGCGTAGCGCCCGCAGGGCGCAGGAGGCAGCGGACGCATGTGCGGCATCGCGGGAATCTTCGACTCACTGGGGCGCGCCGATCTCGGTCGGCTCAAGCGCATGTCCGAGCTGATGCGCCACCGCGGCCCCGACGACGAGGGGCTGGTGCTGATCGACGCGCGCACGGGCGACTGGCGCACGCACGGCGGCCCCGACACTCCGGCCGACGCCTACCGCTCCGAACTGCCGTGGGCGCCCGGTCGCAGCAGCGGCGGCACGCGCGACGCCAGCTGGCACCTGGCGCTGCTGCACCGCCGGCTCGCGATCGTGGACCTGAGCCCGGGCGGGCACCAGCCGATGAGCGCCGCCTACGGCCACCTGTGGCTCACGTACAACGGCGAGATCTACAACTTCATCGAGCTGCGCGACGAGCTGCGCGCGCTCGGGCACGAGTTCTCCACCACCAGTGACAGCGAAGTCATCCTGGCCGCCTACCGCCAGTGGGGCGAGGGCTGCCTGGCGCACTTCAACGGAATGTTCGCGCTCGCCATCTGGGACCGCGAGCGCTCGGCGCTGTTCTGCGCGCGCGACCGGCTCGGCGTGAAGCCGTTCTACTACCAGTACGACGGCGTGCGGTTCGCGTTCGCCTCGGAGCCGAAGGCGCTCGTGCTCACGCAGGCGCAGCGCATCACTCCGCGGCTGGGCGCCGTGCGCGACCTGCTGGCGCTGGACTGGGTGGACCACGGCGCGAGCACGTTCTTCGAAGGACTCATGCAGCTGCCGCCGGCGCATTCGATGACCGTGACCGAGGGCAGTGTGTCGATCCGCCGCTGGTGGAGCCTGGACGAGCGCGCGTTCGCGAGCGGCACCGCGGAGGATCATGCGCGGCAGTACGCCGAGCTGTTCACCGATTCGGTCCGCCTGCGCCTGCGCGCCGACGTCGAGGTGGGATCGTGCCTGTCGGGCGGGCTCGACTCCAGCGCGGTCGTCACGACCGCGGGCCGGCTCGAGAACCGCGGGCTGCACGCCTTCTCGTGCGCCTACGACGAGGGCCCGGCGTTCGACGAGCGCCCGCACATTCGCGCCGCGGTCGAATCGAGCGGCGCGAAGAGCCACCTGACCATTCCCGACGGCGCCGACTTCTGGGAGGTGTTCGACTCGCTGGCGACTGTGCAGGACGAGCCCACCGCGGGGCCCGGCGTGTACTCGCAGTGGAAGGTCATGCAGCTCGCGCACGAGACCGGGCTCAAGGTGCTGCTCGACGGTCAGGGCGGCGACGAGACGCTCGCCGGCTACTTCCGCTACCTGCCGTCGCACCTGCGCGACCTGGCGTCGGCCGGCGACCTGACGGGCTTCGCGAAGCTGTGGGGTCCGGTGAGCGACCGGCTCGGGTTCTCGACCGCGCTGCTGCACACGTTCGAGCCGTGGCTGCCGGGCGCGTTCGTGGGCGAGCTGCGCAGCCGCTTCGGGCAGGGCAAGGACCGCGCGCTGTCTTCCATGCTGCGCGCGGTCGGGAGCGGCGCGCCCGCCTGGCCGCGGAGCAGCCGCTCCGACGTGTGGCGGCACCTGGCGTTCGACACGCTGGTGCGCCAGCTGCCCAGCCTGCTGCGCTACGAGGACCGCAACTCGATGGCGTTCTCGATCGAGACGCGGCTGCCGTTCCTCGACTACCGGCTCGTGGAGTTCGCCTTCTCGCTGCCCGACACGGACAAGCTCGACGGCGTCACCACCAAGGCGGTGCTGCGCCGCGCGCTGGGCGATCGCGTTCCCCCCGGCGTACTGGCTCGAAAAGACAAGATGGGCTTCGAGACCCCGACCGACCTGTGGCTGCGCGGACGCTGGCCCGCCGAGGCGCGCGCGCGGCTGGCCCGGCCCGGACCGTTCCAGGACTGGGTGGACGGCGACTTCGTGCGCGCGGAGCTCGACGAGTATCTCGCCGGGCGCCGGCACATCGGGCTCCAGGTGTGGCGCTGGCTGAGCCTGGAGGCGTGGTCGCAGCAGTTCCTCGCCGTGGACCCGCGCTCGCTGCTGCTCGACGCGCACTCCTAGGAGAGGGACTGTGGACCTGCTCGTGCTTTCCGAGGTGCGCTGGGGCTACTTCCGCACGCGAAAGCAGTTCCTGCTGTCGCGGTTCCCGGAGGACTGGCGCGTGTTCTTCGCGCAGCCGCCCGGGGGCGGCGCCGAGGATCCGTGGGAGCCGCGGCAGGAGGGGCGCGTCACCTACTTCACCGTGCCGTTCCTCAAGCCCGGCACCAAGAGCGCGCTCTACAACGGCGTCGCGGCCACCGCGCCCGGCCGCTGGGCGATCGAGGCGGCGGCCGAGGCCCACCTGAACCGCATGCTTCGCCGGCTCGGCGTGGACCGCGAGCCGGTCGTGATGGCGAGCAACATCTACCTGCCCGGCGCGCTTTCTCGGCTGCGCAAGAAGCTGCTACTGTACGACTTCAACGACAGTCCCTTTCAGTTCTCCGTGAGTCCGCCATGGGCCCGCGGGTACTGGCCTCGCACCATCCGGCAGGTGGACGCCGTGTTCGTGGTGTCGGAGTTCTATCGTCGGCAGCTCGCCGGGGAGACCGATCGGCCCTTGATCCTGCTCGGGAACGGAGTCGAGAGGGCGCAGTTCGAGGCACCCCGGGAGCTTCCCGCGGACCTGTCGGCGCTCCCGCGCCCGCTCATCGGGTACGTGGGGCTGTTGTCGCACTTCCTGGATTTTTCCCTGCTCGAGGCGCTCCGCCGGAACCGGCGGGGAGGCACCGTGGTATTGATTGGGCCGGGCACTCCCGCCACCGACGCCGCGGTCGCCGATTTCGGCCGCCGGGAAGGGGTCGCGGTTCTGGGCCCCAGGCCGTACGAACAAGTGCCGGCGTACATGCAGGGGCTGGACGTGGGGGTGATCCCGTTCCGCGCGGACGACCCGTTCGTGCAGGGGATCAATCCCAACAAGGTGTACCAGTACCTCGCGGCCGGTCTCCCGGTGCTCACCACGCCGTTGCTCGATCTCCAGGAAAGCGCGCCCGACCTTCTCTTTGCTACGAACGAAGAAACCATGACCCGTGCCCTGGCGGTGGCGCTCGATGCGCCGGCCGACCGGGCGCGTCGCCGCGCGCTCGCGGTGCCCCACGACTGGGACACGCTCGCGGCCCGCATGGTGAACGAGATCGAGGCGCGGCTTCCCGCCGCGTGAACCCGGAGCCGCCGAGAGCCATGTCCCAGACCAAGACCGCCCCGAAGCGCGACGCCCGGAGCAACGCCTTCACGCTCACCACGGCATGGGCCGCGGTGCTGCTCGCGCTGCTCACGCTGCTGTTCTTCCACGAAGTCTCGCTGGGCGGACGCACGTTCGTCTCGCCGGACGCCACCAACCCGGCCGGATTCGTGCGCATCGGCGAGCAGTCCCTTCTGCAGGACAAGGTCTACCCGCTGTGGAACCCGTTCGTGTTCCTGGGCATGCCGTCGTTCGGCAGCGGCGCGTACAACCCCTGGATCTATCCGCCCGACTGGCCGCTCGCGCTGCTTCAGAAGGTGGTGCCGCTGCCCGAGCTGACGTGGCTGCTGCTGTACTACTTCCTCGGCGGCTTCTTCATGTACCTGCTCGCGCGCGAGTGGGGAGCGCGCCCCGAGGGCGCACTGCTCGGCGCGGTGGCGTTCGTCTTCCAACCCAACCTCGTCGCGGTCGGCGCGCACGGGCACGGCAGCCAGCTCGTGAACTCGGCGTACCTGCCGCTCATGCTGTGGCTGGCCGCGCGCTGGCTCCGGCGCGGTTCGCTCACCGATCTCGGCATGCTCGCGCTCGCCGGGGGATTCCAGTTCCTGCGCGGCCACCTTCAGATCTGCTTCTACACCTGGATCGCGGTGGGCATGTGGGCGGGGGTGTGGGTGCTGTCGGCCCTGCGCAACCCGGCCGAACTGCCCGTGCGCTTCGCGCGCATGGTGGGCGTGTTCGCGGCGGCGGCGCTCGCATTCGGCGTGGCCGGCGTCTACAACCTGCCGCTCAAGGACTACGCCCAGCACTCCATTCGCGGCGGCGGAGCCGGCGGAGGCACCGGGCTCGCATACGCGACCGGCTGGTCGCTCGCGCCGTACGAGCTGCCCTCGGCCATCCTGCCCAACTGGGTGGGCTTCGGCGGCGGCACGTACTGGGGCGGCATGCCGTTCACCGACTACCCGAACACGTACCTGG
>JADLGX010000367.1 GCA_020849095.1 Candidatus Eiseniibacteriota bacterium | reverse complement strand
GACCGAAGCTCGCCCAGCGGCCCGAGCTGGCCGAGTGGGCGAAGCGCGCGGGCGAAGCGGTGGGCGTCGAGACCCGCGTGCTGCCGATCCGCGGCGGCACCGGCGTGGATCCGTTCCTGGAGCGCGGCGTGGCCCTGGCCAATCTGGGCACGGGCTACTTCGCGCCCGAGAGCGAGAAAGAGCTGACCACCCTCGAGCTGATGGCCGGGCACGCCGGCTGGTTGTTCGCGTTGGTGCAGGTGGTGGATTAGGGGCAGCCGAAGCTCACCTTCGCCTGCGATCCCGGAGTCGCGTAGACGTCCTCGCAGCTCTTGGGGCAGAGCCGAAGCTTCGTGGGCGATGCATTGCTGTCGTAGTACCAGCCGGCCGCCGTGCCGCACGCAGTCTTGTCGGTCTGCTTTGGAAGTGCCGTCGGGGATCCGCCGTCGAAGACCACGGAGGTCTTTGCCGGGTCGTACAGCCCCGACGGTGGGACGTCGGACTCGCACACTGACCCCGAGCTGGCGGCGATGCCGAGGGCGCTCTGGATCTCGGCTGCCATGTTCGCAACCGAGATCGGCACCGAGGCACCGGTGCCCCCGGCCGCCGCCATGGCGTCCAGGTACGGCGTCGAGGCACCGGGCAGCGCCAGCGTGTACGTCCTGACGCCACTCGCACTGAGTGCGCTGGCGGCGAGGGCGGCGGCGTTGGCTGCGCTCGTGTCGCAGCGCGACGGCGGCCCATCGGTGAGCAGAACGACGTCGGCCCGTTCGGTCGGTGTCGACGCGGCCTTCGCCCACTTCAAGGCACCATCGAGAGCAGGGTAGGTCGGCGTACCGCTTCCCGTCCCCGCCGCGTTGTCGCTCGGGTGGACAAGGGCGAATGCGGCGACTAGCGCTTGCTCGTGCGTGTCGGTCGGGGCGGCGGCAGCGGTCAGGGTTCCCACGGGGACCATGGCGTTAGAGCACTCGGCGACACTACAGCTCGGATCGGGCGACGCGCACCCGTCGCCTCGCGAGCCCCCCGAGTTCAAGGGGAAGAACTCCATGGCCACACCAAGGCCGGCGCTGGTGGTTGCCTGGAAGAACGCGGTCATTCCTGCGACCGCCGGAGTCCAGAGTCCACTGCTGACCATAGAGCCCGAGCGGTCGACCAGGAAGAAGAGGTTGCGTTTCTTCGCGCTGATCACGTCATGGCCACAGGCGGGCGCCGCGCACGTCCCCACAGCGTACAGCGTCCAGTTGTCCTGGCAGCTGCACTCCGAGACGTGACCCGCGTAGCCGGAAGGGGTCGGCTTCCCGCTCTGAACCGGCGGGTTCACCATGATCTCGCGGTTGCCTACCAGCTGCCCGCACCCTGGCACCCAGGCAGAGCCGTCCCAGTATTGAAGGTCGTTGCTGCACTGCCCTGGCGCAATCGGCTTGGTGGTGAAGCATTCGTACAGCTGAGGATGAGCCTGATCCGGGTTGCACTTCGGGTACTGGTTCGAGTTCGCTGGGTAGTGGACGACGCGAATCCCAGAAGGTGCGGCCGTGTTGCCGTGGTTGCAGACCGGAATCGTGTTCGCGCAGGTGATCCCCAGTGCGAGA
The DNA here is from genome assembly GCA_020849095.1 of Candidatus Eiseniibacteriota bacterium. Classification (GTDB taxonomy): domain Bacteria; phylum Eisenbacteria; class RBG-16-71-46; order RBG-16-71-46; family RBG-16-71-46; genus CAIXRL01. The sequence goes on along the minus strand of JADLGX010000367.1, from coordinate 8,134 downwards.
TCGACTCCGGCGCAGGATGGGTCTTTCTGCCCGGGAAACCACTCTTTGCACTGTCCCTCTTCGTCGATCGGCGGGCTGGTGTCGCAGGTGGCGTCGCAGCTCGTGGCGACCTTGGCAACGCACGAAGAAGTCCACGTTCCGGTGGGCGACAGAGGGCACGAGAGTCCGCAGACACTGGTGACGGCGGCGACGCATGCCGCGTCCCAGCTGCCCGTGGCCTTGCAGCAGTTGTCGAGGCCCGGGAGGCCGCTGTCGCAGATCTTCTCCACGCAGTCGGCGCCGTCTTCGTCGCAGTCCTTCGCCAGCTTGGCGCCAACGCTGCACATGCTGTGCGCGCAACTGCCGCCGTTCGGAACCGTGTCCGGATAGGTGCAGCAGGTCTGGTCCGCCTTGCAGACTTGCCTGACGCAAGGGTCGCAGCCCCAGTTGAGCTGCCCGCCGACATCGCATTTGCTGTGTCCGCACGCGCCGGACGTCTTGGGGTGCCAGCAAGAGCTGTTCATCTGGCAGTCGGATCCAGTCGTGCACGGCTGGATGAATGCCTTGTTCGCGATGCCGCTCAGCAGCGAGAAGTAATCGCCGGTGACCCACCCGCCCGTGCCGCCTGCGCCACCCGCGCCACCGCTCGTGCCGCCCCCGCCGGTCACTCCACCCGAGCCGCCGCCTGCGCCCACGCCACCCGTGCCACCGCCTGCTCCGGCGCCGCCTGCCCCGCCGCCGCCGCCCGCACCACTCGCTCCACCGCTCCCTCCGCTGCCGGCGGCGCCGCCGCCGTCGGCTCCCCCCGTTCCGCTCGCCCCACCGATTCCGCCCCCGCCGCCGGCCCCGCCGTTCGCGCCGGTTCCGCCGTTCGCGCCGGTCCCGCCGCCCGACGTCGCGCCTCCCGTTCCGCCCGCACCTCCCGTCGATCCGCCAAGCTCATAGTCGAGGTCGTGGCCGAAGGGGCAGCCGCTCAGCACCAGCGCGGAGAGCGCGCCAAGCGTCCCCAGGCGTGAGCGGCGCGGCATCAAAAGCGCCTCGACACGGACACGAACGCGCCGTTTCGCGACCCGCCAGCGTTCACGGCGGTCGTCGGCTCGACGGGGCCTGCGAAGAAGAGGAAATAGCTGCCCGCGGCAATTCCGGCGAGTCCGACTCCCCAGCCGATGAAGCTCACCGTACGGAGCGTCTTCCCGTCTTGGGCTGCCGAGTAGCCCTCGTCGTTGCAGAGCTTCGTCTTCGCGTCACAGTTTGCGTCCACCGTGGCCTGTCGTCCATCGAGCATCAGTCCTGTGACCATTCCAGTGGCCAGGCCGACCACGCCAACGCCGCCGAGCACCCAGCCAAGAGTGCGCTGCTGCGTCGTGGGCGGCGGCGAGTCCTGAGGCGTGGTCTGCCGGGTTGCCTGCGGCGCCCGTTCGGGCGGTGAAGCGGTGCCTTCTGCAGGCGCACCGCCCGGTGTGCCCAGCGCCGCGCCCGCGGTCACGATCAGCTCGCGGACTTGCCCCTCTCCAAGCTTGATGGGGTAGGCCTTCTTCGCGCGCCCGGGGGCGGCGGCGACAATCGCGTGCTCGCCGGGGTTCACCGGGATCGCGATCCCGAAGCTGGCCTTGCCGTACTCGACCTCGTTTCGGGTGACGGTCGTGTCCTCCGGAGCATCCGGCGCGAGCCTGATGGTCAGGCGCGGTACGCGCTTATCGAGCGCGGCAATCTCGTCCTTGACCGGGCCGACCCGGTTGTCGCCCGAAGGCAGGATGTCGAGCGCCTCGCGCAGAGCTTGCAGCGCATCGGCGAGCTGCCCGGTCTTCTGCAGGCAGTCGCTGAGGTTGATCAGGGTCCCCGCCGCGGGGTCCAGTCGCTGGCTCTCGGCAAGCTTCGGGCAAGCCGCGGCGAACTTGCCTTCTTTCATCAGCGCCCGCGCGTCGCGGAAGAGTGCATCGGCTGCGGCGGGGTCACGGGGTTGCGCCAACGCCCACGAGCTCGTCGTCAGCGCCAGCGCGAGCACGAGGCAGCGTCTCGGAAGCATGGCTCGGAAACCCTCCAATCCGAGCGTCTCTCCATCTACGGGCCGTCGCAAGGCATGCGCCAGATCCCGTCGCACCCACCTGCACGCACTCCCGCGCGGCCCGTCCCTCTTGCTTTCCCCGGCCCCCGGAGCGACCTTGGTTGCGCTTGGATTCCGAGATAGAGGGCCTCGATCCAGCCGTGGCCCGCGCGCAGCAGCGAACGGGGACGGTACTGGACGGAAAGTGGCACCTCGATGCCCTGCTCGGCGTCGGGGGCATGGCAGCGGTGTACGCCGCCACGCACCGAAACGGGACACGCGCGGCGATCAAGGTGCTCCACCCCGAGCTGGGCGGCTTCGGCCATGTTCGCTCGCGCTTCCTCAAAGAGGGCTACGTCGGCAACAAGATCGAACACCCGGGCGTGGTTCGAGTGCTCGACGATGACACCGCCGATGACGGCTCGCTCTATCTGGTGATGGATCTGCTCGACGGCGAATCGCTCGAGGCGCGCCGCGCCAGGAAGGGGGGCAGCCTGGTCGTCGACGAGGTCCTGTCGGTGGCCGACCAGGTTCTGGACGTCTTGGCGGCGGCCCATGACAAGGGCGTCGTGCACCGCGATATCAAGCCGGAAAACATCTTCCTGACCCGCCAGGGCGCGATCAAGGTCCTCGACTTCGGCATCGCCCGTTTGCGAGAGCTTTCCACGACCAGCAGCGCGACTCAGGCGGGGACGACCATGGGTACCCCAGCCTTCATGGCCCCGGAGCACGCGCGCGGCTTGTGGGACGAGGTCGACGCACAGAGCGATCTCTGGTCCGTCGGCGCGACGATGTTCACCCTCGCGACCGGCAAGCTGGTGCACGAGGCCCGCACCCCGAACGAGCAATTGGTTGCTGCGGTGACCCAGCCGGCACGCCCCCTTCAGGCGGTCGCTGCCAGCATTCCGCTTCCGCTCGCCGAGGTGGTCGACACGGCGCTCGCCTTCCAGAAGGCCGACCGGTTTCCGGATGCCCGCACGATGCAGGAAGCGGTGCGCACCGCCTACGATCGGATCCGTCACGTTCCGATCCACAGCTACCCGCCGCTTGCGGTCACGGACTTCAACGAGGACGCGGTGACCACGGTCGCCAAACCCGAGTTTCTACGCCCGAGCCCGACCACGGGTGCCGAGGGCGTCGTCACTTCGGGGAAGACCGACGTGCCGCTGCGCACCCAGCCGCGTACGGCCGTTCCGCCATCCTACGTCATCGCCGGCGGCGCGGCCGCTGGCGTCGTCATCCTACTCGTCGTCGTTGCCCTCGCCGCTTTCGTTGGGTCTCGCGGCTCTCCCGCTGCGTCGTCCTCGGCGTCACCCCCTTCGGCCCCAGCTGTGGCATTGGCACCTGAGAGCCCGCAGCCCAGCGCCTCGCCGGCTGCGAGCGAGCCCAGGGCGCAGGCTTCCGCGCCTCCCGTCCTGGCCGCGCCGGGGTCATCGGCACCGATCCTCTCAATCAACGACCTTCCGAGCGCGAAGCCGCGGGTGCCCAAAGTTTCGACGTCGGCTCCCAAGCCCCCGGCCGTCCCTGCAGCACCGCCCACCGCGGACTGGAAGGACAAGCGTCGGTAGCCCCGATGATAACGCTGACGCCGCACGACGACGCGCTCTCTGGCCTGGAGGGTCAGTCGTTCTCGTCCGAGCTCGAGCCAGGGGTCACCTATCGCCTGGATCGCACGCTGGGAGCTGGCGGCATGTCGGTGGCGTTCTTCGCGCTGCGCCTCGCGCCCGATGGTCAGTCGCCGGTGGTGATGAAGATCATGCGCCCGGCGATCGTGGCCGGCTCGGAGCGCGCCGCCGCGCTCTTGGTCGCCAAGGAGGCGGTCGCCTTGGGCCGCCTGAACGAAAGCGTTCCCCCAACCCCTTTCGTCGTCCGTCTGGTCGACACTGGGGCGCTGCCCGTTGCGGTGGGGCAAGGTCGCGCGGTGCTCCCCTGGATCGTGGTGGAGTACGTCCACGGCGGGCCGGACGGAACGACCCTCGAGCAGCGGGTGGCTACCAGCGTGCGCGTCACGGGGCAGGCGTTCGACCCCGAACGGGCAAGTCTGGCTGTCGAATGCCTGTCCAGTGGCCTTTCTGCCATTCACGAAGTCGGCGTGATCCACCGCGATCTCAAGCCCGCCAACGTGCTCTGCTGCGGCTTCGGAGACACCGAGATCTTCAAGATTGCCGACTTCGGCATCGCGCGCCCATCCGGAATGATCGCCACCTTTGGTGGCGTCACCATCGGGACCCCCGGCTACGCACCGCCGGAACAGTTCGGCAACGACGCCACGCGGGTTGGCCCGTGGAGCGATGTCTTCACCTTCGCGTGCGTCGTGTACTTCCTTCTCACTGGCGAAGACTACTTCGCCGTGCAGACTCCCGCCGAAGGCGTTCTCGCTGCGCGCGAGCCCGCCCGTCGCCGGCTGGCCGACGCGCGCGGGCTGTGCGCTGAGCTCCGGCAGCGACAAGCGGCCTGCGAAGCCGTTGATGCTGCGCTCGCGCAAGCCACGGCGTACGGCCCCGAGCTTCGGCCCCCGAGCGCTCGCGCGCTCGCACAGCTGATCCTGCCGTCGCTTCGTCCGGTGAGCCGAGCCCGGCCTTCGGCTCGAAAGCACACCACGTTCTTCGGCGAAGATCTCACCGTGGCCGGCGGTTGGAGCTGGGCCGTTCGCCACACGCCCGGCGGCGATCGCGTGGTCCGGTCCGTTGCCTGGGAAAGCGGCGGCCGTTGCCTGGCCGCGACCAATCACGGGCTCGACTTCTGGAACGGGACGAGCTGGCAGCTCGCGAACGCCCAGGGTTTGCCCGATCCCGCAAGCATACGCTTCGTGCGCCGTCTCGCCGCAGGGCTCTGGTTGATCGGCGGCGACGGCGGCTACCTGGCCTCCTTCGGAACGGAGGGCGTCAAGGAGGTGCTCTCGAGCGGAGACTCTGAGATCAGCTTCGCCGACGCCGACGGTGATCTCGCCGACCTGGCCGTGCTGATCGGCGCCCGCGAGACCGGTCCCCCGCTCCTCTATTCGGTGTGCGGTCGCCGCTGGCTGCGCCCCGCTGCGCTGAGCAAGGCTTCGCGGATCTCGGCCGTGTGCCGAACCAGTGACGAGACCTGGCTGGTCGCGGGCCGCGCGCCCGAGGGTGGATTCCTCGCGCGCTTCGAGCCGTTGATGTGGAACGTCTCTCGCATGACCGCGCCCGGGTGTCGCGCTTACCTGGCCGCCGCCTCCAGACCCGACATCGGCGTCGCCGTCGTGGTCGGCGCGCAGGGCCGAACGCTGCGGATCGCCTCGGATGGCCAAACCGATGCAATCATCCCCGGCGAGCCCGACGTGTCCGCGGTGGCGGTCGACCCCGGGGGCGGCGCGTGGGCTGCGTGCGCCGGAGCACTGTGGCTGCAGCGCGCACAGAAGCCAGCCACGTGGAACGCGATCTGGGGCGACGCCTCGTGGGAAACCGTGCCAATCGTCAGCGTGTATGCTGACCTCGGCGTGGTGACCGCGATGACCGTGGACGGCGGAATCATCGAGGGCAGCTTGCCCACGCGCGTGCAGTGATGACGACGTTCGCGCGAGTCTCGGTGCTTGCGGCGTGCACGGCCTTGGTCACGGGGTGTCCGCTGGGCCACGATTTTGGAGACTACGAACGCGCCCAGTCGGACTCCGGGGGCACGGGTGGCGCGGGTGGCGGAGGCGGAGGCGCTAACGGTGGCGCGGGCGCGACGGGGGCGAGCGGGGGCGTGGGCGGAGCTGGTGGCAGTGGTGCTGCGATGGGCGGCGGCGGGAGCGGTGGCTCGGGCGGAGCTGGGGCACTTGGCGGGGGCGGGGGCACTGCGGGTGGTGGCAACTGCGCGGGAACGAATGGCCCATCGATGGTCGATACCGCGGGATTCTGCATCGACAGCACGGAGGTGACGAACTCGCAGTACGCGTTGTTCCTGGTCGCGAAGGGCGCGGACGTTAGCGGGCAGCCGCCGGCCTGCGCATGGAATTCCAGCTACGTCCCTGCTGGAGCCTGGCCGGCCACCGGGCAGCCGAATCACCCCGTCGCCTTCGTGGACTGGTGCGATGCGGTCGCCTATTGCTCTTGGGCAGGCAAACGACTCTGTGGGAAAATTGGAGGAGGGACCAACGCGTTTTCAGATCTCGCGGATGCGACGAAGAGCCAGTGGTATTCCGCATGCTCTGCCGGGGGATCGAAAATGTACCCGTACGGTGCCGTGTACGATCCGAAAGCGTGCAACGGCACCGAGTACGGTGCCAGCGCCGCGCTCGAGGTGAAGCAGGCCGCTGGGTGCATCGGGGGCCACGTCGGCATTCATGACATGAGCGGCAACGTTTGGGAGTGGGAAGACTCCTGTGAGGCTGACACCGGCGCGACTGATGTCTGTCGCGCGCGAGGGGGGTCGTTCGCCTATGTGGGACAGTTGGTGGCAGCCTATTTGCGCTGCAACGTGAACTCGAAGAGCATCGGCGTCTGCACTCACCGGGACTGCGTCTCAGCGGTGGTTGGCTTTCGCTGCTGCTCACCCTGATGCGGAGCCGGCGCGAGCAGGAAGCGATCGACGGGGGCGACACACGACGATCTGGTCTGGCATGCCTGCCTCGTCGTCGCTCCGTCATCGTTTCGAGGCGCGCTTCACGGCTCGCCGCTTCATCTCGGCCACGACCGTGGCATGCGTGACCACGCGACCGGCATTCTCGTCAGCGAGCCCCGCGTCGATGGCCTCGAGCAGGCCTGCCCGATCGGACAGCCGGTCGAACTCCGACGGCGAAATGAGCACGCCGGCGGCCTTCCCGTTCTGCGTGATGACGACGGGTTGCCCCGTATCGGCAACGCGCTTCAACCAATCCGCCGCCTGGGCCTTGAAGTCACTGACGGGCACGATGTCTTCCGAGACACGGACGGGACGCATGACTTGCCTCGGACTGAATATAGACCGTTCGTGGTATGCCCACCTGCCGGTTCCATCATGGTCGGGGGCCGCGGACCACGCGCGGCCGAGGGCCCACGCAACGTGGGTGTCTAGCCACGACGCACCGGCGAATTGCCGCGGGATCTTCGTGGCACGACCGTTGCGCTCTGGCTTGCCATGCAACGAACGCTCGCTGGTCTGGTCGCGATCTTGGCGCTGCTCTCGGCTTGCGCGGCGCCGGTGGAGCCGGCGCTCGACGCGCCCGAGGAACCCGAGGCCGCCGAGCTCGAGGTGACGCCGGAAGCGCTTGCCGACACCGGCCTGGCGGAGACCCTGCTCCCCCACGGCCTGCACCTGGTGCTTCAGGGGGCTGGGCACGCTTTCGTCGTACTCGCCGTGGCCTCACCTGAGGCGCCGAGCCTCGGCCCGATCGAATGGGTCTCGCAGGACGACGCCGCCCCCCAGACGTACCGCGCCCTGCTCGAAGGCGCCGACGAGCAGCGCGCTCGGGCGCTCTCCGAGCGCTACATCCTGTTCGGAGTCGGAGGCGAGCTGTGCCGCGTCGAGGCGGACGACCTCGGCGTGCTGCGCCGGGCGGGCTTCGAGCAGAGCTACCAGTGGCGAGAACAGAACGTCGGGCGTGAGCCTTCCCCCGACACCGCCTGGGAGCTCGAGGGGCAGAGCGAGCTTCTGGTGGCGCGGGTGGGCGCCTTGCCGGCCGCGTGCCAGGGCGCGCTCTGGGCCGGCACCGAACGAGCGCAGCCGAAGGCGGTCTTCGCGGCCGAGACCGGCAGTGATCCGGTGCTGGCGGCGCGCGCGCTGGCGCGCTTCCGTGAGCTCGACGAGTACGCGGCGATCCAGGGCGAATACGCGGAGGCACCGCCCGAAGGCACCGCGACCGTCCGCCCCGTCGGACCCTGGGATCAGTACGAAGGCGCGGCTCCGACCACGTCACTGTTCCGCGATCGGGCGAGCGGTCGCCGGCTGGTGCTGATCAGCGCCACGGCCGGCCAGGGCTGCGGGGACTTCGGCGGCAGCCTGTGGGCGCTGTTCGAGGCGCGCTCGGGCGAGCTGATCGTCCGCGCCGTGCAGCAGGGCGATGGAGCACCCAGCGCCGTCGTCGACGCCGACGGCGACGGCAACTTCGAGCTGTTCACCCCCGAGCGAGCCACCTTCGTTTCCGACGGGGAGCGCGGCGAGGTCGACGTCTCGGTGCCCTCG
>JADLGX010000366.1 GCA_020849095.1 Candidatus Eiseniibacteriota bacterium | reverse complement strand
TGGTGCAGCACCTCGACGTCACCGCTCTTGCGCGCCCGCCACGTGAACCCCAGGTCGCCGTCGCTCATCGCGCCTCCAGTTCGCGCCACATGTGGACACGCGACAGCCAGCCGCCGTCGGACGAAAAGCACATGGGCTCCAGCCCGTAGCGCACGAACCCGCACTTCTCGTACAGCCGGAGCGCGCCTTCGTTGCCTTCGATGGCCGACAGCTGCACCACGCGCACTCCGGGCCGCGAACGCGCGGCGTCGAGCGTGGCCGTGACCAGCATGCGCCCCAGCCCGGCGCCGCGCAGCACGGGGCGCAGGTACATGCCGAACAGCGTGGCGCGGTGGCAGGCGCGCTCGCGGGCCTCGAACAGCAGGCCGGCGGCGCCCATGAGCGCGTCGCCGTCGAGCACGCCCATGACGAGGCAGGTGGAGTCGGGCGCGTCGTGGGTGCGCGTCTCCCACCACGACATGGGGAACCCGGCCGCCTCGTGCGACGTGGTGCCGAATGCCACAGGCCGCGTGTCGTAGGCCTCGAGCATGAGCGAACGGTAGGCGCTCGCGTGGGCCGGGGTCAGGCGTTGGATGGTCATGGGCGGGAATCCTACCCCACCGCCAGCGCGATCACGCCGAGTGGTCCCGTACCCCGGGCAATGAGAGCGGCCGCGACTCCATTCTCGCTCACAGGGCAGGGCCTTCGCCCCGATTTTCCCCTTGCGACGGATCGAACCGGCTGGCGAGAATTGCGCACCCGGCTCGCGGGTTCGTCCGCGGCCGAGGTGCGCCGCCACCTCTCATCCGAAGGCCGTGAACCATGTCCTCGAATCCCGCCCTCCGCCGTTCGTCGGCGGCGTTCGCCGCCGCCGCAACGCTGCTGCTCGTCCTCTGGCCCGCCGCCGCGCTCGCCACCGACATCGCGCTCGACTTCGGCTCGCTGCCATCGGCCCAGGGTTGGACCTTCGTGAGCGGAGGCTCGCCCGTCGCAACCGAGGCGCAGACGTTTTCGCTGGGCAGCGGCGTGCTGACGCTCAACTCGATGGCCTTCGGATTCACGGGCGCCGGCACCTCGGCGCTCTACACGCACACCGGCGTGGTCAACAACTTCGAACCCATCGTGATCACCATGCGCGGCCGCGTGATCCAGTTCGAGGGGGACTTCACGAACAGCTTCGTCGGGGGTGGGTTCTCGTTCGGGTTCGCACAGGGCGCGACGTACTACATGATGGGCATCTCGCCCACCCAGATCCGCAACGTCAACGGCGTCATCCTGTCGAGCGCCTACGACAACACGCAGTTCCACGACTACCGGCTCGAGTGGACGCCGCCATCGTCCGTTCGCTACTACGTGGACGGCACTCTCATCTCGACGAACAGCGCCGGTTTTGGCCAGGTGGCCAACCGGCTCACGCTGGGCGACGGCACCGGCGCGTCCAACGCACACGCCGAGATCACGCAGTACCGGTTCCTGCAGGGGGCCTCGACCGGCGCGAAGCCGTCCACCTGGGGCCGGATCAAGTCGCTCTTCCGGTGACCACCGCGGGGGCTGCTACCCCACCGCCAGCGCGATCACGCCGGCCGCAAACGCGGCCGCGGCGAACAGCCGCCGCCGGCGCTGCCCCTCGCCCAGCACGCGGCCACCCAGGTACGCGCCCACCAGGATGCCCACCTCACGCGCGGGCGCGATGCGGCTGACGGCGCCCGTGCTCATGGCGAGCAGGATCAGGATGTAGCTGAGCGGCGAGAGCAGCGCGATGCCCAGCACGCGCGGGCGTTCGTCGCGCCACAGCCGCGCGATCTCGTCACGCTGTCCCATGGCCGCGGGCGTGAACAGCAGCACGCGCGTCACCTCGCCGCCCCAGTAGAAGAGCAGCGGCGGAATGTGCGCGCCCTTCACCGCCCAGCCGTCCCACAGCGTGTAGGTGGCGATCAGCACTCCGGTCGCGAGCCCGTAGCGCAGGCCCGGCGCCAGCTTGCTGCGATCGGCGATGGGCGCGCCAGCCGTCAGCACCAGCACGCCGAGCGCGATGAGCAGCGCTCCGGCCAGCGCCGCCGGCGTGAGCGCCTCCCCGAACAGCGCGAGCGCTCCGCCGAACGCCAGCAGCGGTCCGGTGCCACGCGCGACGGGATAGACGAGCGACAGGTCGCCCACGCGATAGCCGCGCAGCAGCAGCAGGAAGTACACGATATGCACCGCGCCGCTCGCCATGGTGACGCCGAGCGCCAGCGGCGAGGGCCGCCAGTCGCCGTGCAGGTACAGCCACACGGCCAGCGGCGCGTACGCCAAGCTCGAGATGCCCGTGAGCAGCCACATGAGCGCCGCCTGCCGGGCGGTGGCGCCGATCTGCTTGGCCCACAGGTTCCAGCTGGCGTGAATCACAGCCGAAGCCAGCACGAGCGCGAGCGTGAGGAGAGTCATGGGAGCCCACGGTACCGCATATGGCGCCGGTGGCGGGCCCCAACGCGAAGCGGGCGGACCCGGAGGCTCGCCCGCTTCGCACGAAACGCGGCGACCTATTTCACGACGACGATCTGCCGCGAACGCTTCTGGCCCTCGGCCTCCAGCTGGACCCAGTAGCAGCCCGGCCGCAGCACTCCACCACCGCGGCCGCCGGCTCGCCATGTGACGCGATGTTCGCCGGCATCGCGAACACCCGACTCGATCAGCGACACCTCGCGCCCCGAGAGGTCCAGCAGGCTCACGCGCACCGCACCCGAACGCGACAGCGAGTAGTCGAACGACATCCGGTCGCGCACTGGATTCGGCCACGGCGAGGAGAAGGCGAACTGCGGCTGAAGCGGGATCGCGAGCGAGATGGCGGCCGAGTGCCGAAGTTCGCCGTCCTGCGACCATTCGAGCCGATAGGCGTAGCGCGCGCCTCGTTCGACAGCGCAGTCACGCGCCGCCCAGAGATCCTCGCCCTCGTCGGCAGGCACGCCGATGGCGACCCACTCGCCGTCCTCGGGCTGGCGCTGCAAGGTGAACGAAACGCCGGGGTCCACCGACGCGTGCCACCGCACCTCCGCGCAGCCTTCGAGGAAGGTCGCAGAGACGGCCGACGCCTCGGTAGCAGTGACGACTCCACCGAGAGTGCCGTCGGCGTTCACGTGCTGGATGTAGAGGTCGGAAGCCGTCGAGGCGTTGCGATAGTCCACCCAGCAGTAGAAGGCGCCGCCGGAGGAATCGGGAGTCACGAGTTGCGCCGTATAGGTGCCGCGATCCTGTACGCCTGCCGCAGTGCAGACCGGTACGAAGGGTGTCAGCCATTTCGCCGAACCGTCGGGCCGCACATACTGCCCGAACACGTCGTAGCCCGGCGACTTGCCGAGCACGCTGACGCAGAAGCCGCCCTTTCCGTCGGGCCAACCGTGCGTGTCGCCCGTGGGCGACGTCGCCTGATAAGCGATCCGCCCGCGGCCGGGCCACAAGGGTGTCGCAGTCGTGTCGAAACGTTGGACGCGGAAGATGCCGTTCGGGGTGTCGTAGGTGTCCCGCCAGCCGAGCAGGACTTCGCCCGGGATGTCGGTAAAGGTCACCGCAGGCAATCCACCCGGGTTCTGGTTGGGTTCCGTGATGTAGGGCAGGCCGCCAGAAGGCCAGTGCCGCAGGGTGTCGCCGTTCGCATCCACATTGAACAGGCGGAAGTCGCCGAAAGTCGGATCATCCACGAGAGAGAGGTAGCAACCGCTCAGCCCGCCGAGGCCATTTGGCGACAGCCTTCCCTCGGTGGCAGGTGTCGGCATGAGGCGCTTGCCGCCATCGCCCCAGAGGATATTGCCATTCCGGTCGAGACTCTGACCGTAGATACCGGGAGCACCCGTTCGGTCGTCTCGCCATGTGATCGCAACCGTACTGTCGGTGATGGCGCAGATCACGGGCTCGTAGACGGGCTGGAAGGACTCGCGCAACCCGATCGGGGCGGGCCATGCGAGCGAACCATCTGGACGCTGACGAATCGCTGCGATCGTCGGCCCATTGGCCGTCCCGGTGACGCCCGCATAGACCCTGCTGCCGTCGGGAGACACCGCCACGCCATTGTAGAGGTCGATGAAATGATTGGCGAGGATCGCGCCGCCAGGCGTCCAGAACGCGGCACCGGTCGAGTCGAAGCACTGCGACTTGACCTTGGAGTCAGGCGACGACCACCAAGTCGCGACGATCATTCCCGCACCATTGGGTGCAAGTGTCAGCACAGAGGCGCCAATCGTTCTGTCCGCGATCCGCAAGCCCTGTTCCGGCCAACCTGCGGCCAGGCCCGAAGCATTGAATCGCTTCAGGCGGACCTCTCCGAATCCGGTTCGAACATCTGCCCAAAGGCAGTAAACGCCGCCCACGCCATCCGAGAGAATGCGAAACTCCTCCTGGTCGCCTGTGGTGTCGCAGACGACCACTCCGCCCACACTCGCCTGCGCCGGCCAGGCAGCGGATGCCTCTCGCACGCGCGAGACCGCAATCAGCGCGACGGCAAGGAGCAGGAGTGTCGACGGGCAGGCAAGACGCGAGATCATGCAGTGGCTCCTGGGGAAGCGCTCTGTCAGTACGGGAACACTTTGACGGTCTGCCACTGGCCCTCGACGTACATGAGGAGCTTCGGAACGGAAGGGTCGATCACCATGTCGCCCTGCTGCCAACCCGACCACTGGCCACGCTGTGTTTCGGTCAGGGTGGGAACGTTCCCGATGTGTCGCCAACCCGAGTCCGGCCCCGTCGAATAGACCAGTCCGTGTGGGCCGGATGCGTCCGAAGTCAACGCCTCCACGACGATCGCGCCTTCGCGAGTGAGCATGGCCTGATTGTCGAGAACGTTTGCCGTGCGAGTTGCAGGCGTGGAGCGCGGCACGGTCAAACCGCGTGTTCCGAGGACGTGCGTCGTCAGCGGGATCTTGGCGTGAGTGAGGGGTGGGAACTCCAACACCCCACCGTCGGACTGCGTGGCGTCTCGCGCGACTCCCGCGCCAGCCAGAACGATGTGCTCGTTGTCGTGGGTGGCGGTCCCGTCCGCATTGAGCACGATCGCTTCACGGTCGTGGGGAGTCCACTGGCCACCGATCTGTGCCGAAAGTGCCGTACTCGACATTGCGCAAGGCTGTTCGATGTGCAGTCCCCGCACGCCATCCTTCTCACAGTAGATACACCTGAGCTTGCCGCTCGACACACCATGTCGCGCGAAGAACATGTTGCGCACCGACACTGCACGATTGCGCTGTGAGAACGCGAGGAAGTACTGGGCGTGGTAGGACGCCCCCGGGGCGGGCTCCAGATCCGAAATATGCATGTCGTTCTCGAAATACACCGTATCCAGCACGACGGCTTCACAGCCGACGAACTTCACCCATGGCCGGCTCGTTCCGTCTGCATTCCCCTCCGGACTCGTCCCTTCGAACGTCCACTTGTGAAAAGACGGATGGGTGACGCCGCGGATGTAGGCGTAGTAGGCCGGGGCGTTTGACTGCCCGACACCATGCGCGAGCGATGCGCCCTCCGAGAAGAACACCGTCGTGCATCCGAGCCCGGTGAAGATCCCGCCGAACTTTCGCGACTCGATGATCCTGACCCGATTCACCGTCACCCAGAACGAGAGCGTGCCGCCGTGCTGGCCGCTCGGAGCAGACGCGTAGAGCTCTTCCGTGCTGCCGTCGGACTGGTGCCCGTGCCCGGGAATGCTCAAGCCCCAGCCGGGCGCATTCTTGATCGTCAGGTCCTCGAGGACGACCGAGCGCAGTGGCAGGAAACCACCCTTCTCGTACTCGGTCTGCGTCGCACTCGTGCCGGGATGAGGGTGCTCGTCCGTGCGATTGCGACGCCCGATCGAGACTCCATAGCCCTCGTGCTCCGCACTCGACTCACCCGTGGAGTCATTCCTCAGCACGATCTTGCGCGCAGTCGAGTCGTTCCCTCGCAGCCTCAGCATCCCAGTGTTCGTCGTCCACACCAGCACCGTACCCTTGTCGCCCTCGTGATTCGAGCCCTCGCCGAGCAGGTGGCAGGGGCGATCACACGGCGTGTACAGAGTCTGCGTCAGATACCAGATTCCGGCCGGGATGAACACCGTTCCGCCCTCTGGTGGCAGCGCGTCGATGGCGGCTTGGATGGAGGCGTAGTCGCGAGCGTCGCGCGTGGACGACGCACGAACGACCCGAAAGCCCGAACGATCGTGCTGAAGGAGCTCGGCCGAGAGCCCGCCACCGCCAATGACCAGATCCAACGCCGGGACTGCGGCGTAGAAATCCCAGCGACCTGCGTTATCCGTTCGCGGCAGAACCTGACCATAGGGGTGGCTCAGATTTGCGTCCCGATAGAGCACGGGCGGATCCGTCGGCGGCAGCAGCAGCTCACCGGATGCGAGCCCCACGTGGGCACCGTAGTTCTGGATCGTGAGCACGGTGCGTGACGCATTCACCGAGACCACACTGAGCTGGTAGTCGGGGTAATCCCTTCCCCAGATTCGAAGCAGGTCGCCCGCCACAACATCACCGGCGTCTGTCACGGGCACTTCGACCGTCTCCTGTTCGAGCAGCTCGGTCCACTGCGACACCACGGCACTCCTGCGATACGGAATCACAAAGGCGCCTGAGGCCGGATCGGCCTCAGGTGTATTGCTCAAGAACTCAGCGCCATCATAGCGGTAGATCGTGCTCGACATGCGAACCTCGCGGCAGGTGAACGACTCGATTCCGGTTTCGTCGTCCCAATTGCCACGAGCATTACTCCCGCCGCCCCCCCCCATGGCAAGACAATTCTACTTTGTCGTATTTCACTCTCGGCGCCTTCATGCCCCAATAGACGAACGGGCGGACCCCGAAAGGCCCGCCCGCTCATGTTGCTACCTGTGCCGATCGATCACCGGATGATCGTGAAGCGCCGGCTCAGCACCTTGCCGCCCGCCTCGAAGCGGACGAAGTACAGACCGCGCGGCACCGCGGCGCCGGCGCGGGCTCCGGCCCACTGCACCGAATGACGGCCGGCGTTCTCCACGCCGCTCGCGAGCACCGCAACTTCGCGGCCCTGCACGTCGAGCACGCTCACGCGCACGCGCGCGTCACGCGGCAGCGCGTACTCGAACTGAATCGCGCCACGCGTGGGGTTCGGGACGATCGCGCCCAGCGCGAAGGCCGTCACCGGACCGCCGGGCACGCCCGTCGTCGGGTCCTGGATGGCGAACACCGCGTCGCTCGTGTCCGCGCTGGTGTGGCAGTTCACGTCCTCGGCGGTCACGCGGACCGTCGCCGTCGCCACCGCGGGCGAGGTCACGGTCCAGTTGTACGAGCCCGTGTTCGGTGCGCTCGCCGCGATCACTTCGGAGAACGTCGCGCCGCCGTCGCGCGACAACTCGATCTTCACGTTCGCCACGGCCACATCGTCCGTCGCCGTCCAGGTGAGCGTCGCGCTCGTTCCGGTGGTGAGCGTCTCGCCACCGTTGGGCGACGTCACCGCCACCGTCGGGGCGACCGTGTTGTCGTCGTTCTCGATCGTGCCGGTGGCGCTCGTCGAAGCGAGCGTGCCGCCCGCCTCGTTCGAGAGCTGCAGCGTGAACGTCTCGTGCGCTTCGTCGCACAGGTCGCCGTTCACCGTGACCTCGATCGTGTCGGACAACGTCTTGGCCGCCACGGTGAGCGTGCCGGTCGCCGCGACGTAGTCCGTGCCGCCGTTCGCGGTGCCATCGGCCGTCACCCAGTCGAACGACACCGGCAGCGAGCTGCCGTTGCTCAGCGTGACCGGAAACTGCATCACGACCGTGCCGGCGTCGCCTTCGGTGATCGAGCCCGCGCCGACCGTGACGATGGGGCCGGAGTCGTCGTTCAGGATGCCGCAGGCCGCCGAGGGCGTCTGGATGAGCGCGCCCGTGGCGTTCGAGAGCCGCACGAGCAGCAACTCGGTGGGCTCGAAAGTGACGTCACCGTAAACGAGCACGCCCAGGTTCTTGCTGGTCTCGCCGGGCGTGAACGTGGCGGTGCCGCCTCCCGAGGCGTAGTCGCCATTGGCGATCGTCGCGGTGCTGTCGTCGGTCGCGAAATCCACGCTCACCGGCAAGCCGCTCGCGGCCGACAGCGTCAGCACGCAGTTCGCCGTGTGCGAACCCGCGTCGCCCTCGGCCGTCACGAATCCGCTCAGCACCAGCGTCGGCGCCGCGTCGTCGTTGGTGATAGTGCCGTCGGCGAAGGACTGCACGCCCAACCCGGCGCCCGTGGGGCTCGACAGGATGAGCGAGAAGGCCTCATCGGCCTCGTGCTTGGTGTCGCCGGTCACGTTCACGTCCACCGTGACGCTGGTGGCGCCCGGCGCGAAGTTGACCGTGCCCGCGGCGGCGGTGTAGTCGCCGTCGGCTTCGGTGGCGCTGCCGTCGGCGGTCGCGTAGCCGACGCTCGCGGCCAGCCCGCTCGCCTGCGACAGCGAGACGGTGAACGAGGCCGTGGTGGCGCCGGCATTGCCCTCGGCGACCGTGACCCCACTCACCGTGACCGACGGGACGGCGTCATCGTTGGTGATGGTGCCGGTGCCCGTGCCCGTGCCGAGCGTGACGCCGACCGGCGACGACAGCGTCACCGTGAAGGTCTCGTCGGCCTCGTGCTTGGTGTCGCCGTTCACCGTGACGTTGATGGTGCCCGAGGGCTGGTTCGCCGGAATGTTCAGCGTGCCCGAGGCGCCCACGTAGTCGCCGTCCGCGGTGGTGGCGGTGCCGTCCGACGTGGCGAAGTTGACCGACACCGGCGAGGCCGAGGTCTGCGACAACGACACCGTGAACGCGAACGTCGTGGTGCCGGAGTTGGTCTCGGTAGCCGAGACGCTGTTGATGCTCGCGACCGGCGTGCCGCCCACCACGTGCACCACCGCGGCCGAAGTGGCCTGGCCGTCGGGGTTGGTGATGGTGAGCGTGTACTTCTCGGCGCCCACGTTCGCCGTGGCGCTGGAAGCGTTGAGCACCAGGTTGACCGTGGTGGGATTCACGTAGGTGGCCGACACGACGGTGGGCGGCGTGCCCGTCGCCGAGCCGTTGGTGATGGCGGCCGAGAGGTGGTTGAACGCCGGAACGCCCGGCAGGTTGGCGCCCGGGTCGAAGAAACCCGAACCCGAAACCACCGCGCCAGTGAGCGTGACGTTGACCGTGGCCTGGCCGGCGGTGATGTCGGCGAGCACGCTGGGCGTGGCGGGCGGCGGCGCGATGAGCTTGGTCACGCGCACGCCGTACGAGTTCGTGGCGTTGGTGAACTGCGAGACCGTCCACATGGTCATGTCGTCGAGCGGATCGACGCTCGTGTACGTGTAATCACCCCAGCGGCGGCCGATGCCGGCGCCGCCGGGATCGCTGGGCGGGTTGTACGCCGTGGAGCTGGCGGTGATGAGCGTGGGCGCCTGCATGGTGCCCGCGGCGTCGCCGGCGAGCCGGCCGACGGTGGCGGCGTTGGCGCGGTCGTTGGTTCCGGCGGCGCACAGCGCCATGGCGGCGTGGCCCTGGCCGGAAATCATCACCGACGGCACCCAGTAGCTGCGCTCGGTCGTCACGTTGCTGGCGCTGGCGGTGAACACCGTGCCGGACTGCACCACGGTGGGCGTGCCGCCGACCGGCACGTTGAGCTCGTACCAGCGCGAGCCGTTGCGCGTGCTGGTGCCCGAGGAGACGCCGGTGTTGTTGACCCCGATGTTGTGCGCGGTCCACAGCTTGCCGCCGCGTATCGTGGCGGCGAACAGCCGGTCGTCCAGCGAGCTCAGCCGGCCGTTGGCACCACCGGTGTTGCCCTGGTGCTCGACATTGATGGGAGCGGCGGTCGCCGAGACGGTGATGGGAATGTTCGCCGAGATGGCCGGCGTGCCGCCAGGATTGGTGACGCGGCGCATCTGGAGCAGGCCGTAGGCCTGGTTGTCCACGCCGATGAAGTAGCCCTCGGTGGCGCTCGCGTCGAGGTTGTCCACGCCCTGCGGCGTGTAGGGGCCGGCGGCCCCGCTGTTGGCGACCAGGCCGCGGAACGTGGTCAGCACGATGGGGCCCGCGCCCAGGATGGACGTCTTGCGGATCACGTAGCCGTCGGTGCTGTTGTAGGTCTGGCTGGGCGAGCCGCAGAAGTTGTTGGTGCCCACGTAGAGCGCGTTGGCGTCGATGCCCAGCGTCGGGTAGTCCGCGAAGCAGGTGTTCGCGATGGCCGGCGGCGTGGTGGCGATGTTGATGAAGAAGTAGGTGAAGGTCGTGCTGCCCGAGATCACTCCGGCGCTGGCCGCGTCACTCACCGCGATCAGGATGCGGTTGGGCGTGGACACATTGATGATGAGCAGGAACCAGCGGCCGGTGAGCCGGTCGTAGCGCACGCGCGGATCGCTGGTGCTGGAACCGTTGACCACGCTGGCGAAGAACACGTCGGGGTCCACGTTGAGCACGGCGTCGGCGACGCCGGTGGTCTTGTTGAACGTGACCAGGCGGCCGTTCACGAACGTGACGAACTGAGTCGGTCCCACGGCGCCCATGTTGTCGGGCGGGAACGACAGCGTCGGGTTGGTGCCCGAGAGCGTCGCGGCGGTGAAGCTGGTGCCGATCGTCTGCGGGGCCAGCGGCTGGGTGATGCGCGAAAGCGGAGCGACCGCGCGCAGCCCTTCGCCGGTGGCGGCGAAGTGGGGCGACTCCGGGTTCAGCGGCAGGTCCCGCCGGTCGCGCTTCTGCTTGCCTTCGCTCTTCTTCTCCGCGTTGCGGATGATGCGCGGGTGGGTGAGGTCCTTCTGCGCCTGGCGCGCCGCCAGGTCGGAGACACTCTCCCGAATGCCCACGGCGCCCGTGGAGGTGGCGGAGAGCACGGGGGCCTCGGCGCCCGGCTGCGCGTAGGCGCCCGGGACGGAAACGAGGACCGCCAGCGCAATCGCGGCGGCAAGAAGAAGCGGGGGCTTCGACGTCATGACGGCTCCAGATGAGATGGGGCGAGGGGATTGCCGGGGGTGCAAGCGGCCCTTCTCGTGCGGAGCGAAGCCGCCATTGGGCCGGGTGCGCGAACCAGAGGATGCAGGTGGGTGAGATTCTATCCCCAGATCGGCCGGTTTCGCCCATCCTCGTCGCAGATTTCTGCAAGAAAATGCCGGGCGCGGTCGTCCGGAGGAACCCGGGGGATGCCCACCGACGCGACCGCCACCGGGCTCAGGGGGCGCTTTCGCCCTCGAGCGCGAGCGACTCGAGGCCCGGATGGAGCGCCGAAGCCTGCGCCAGATGCAGCTTCGCGGAGGCGGCCAGCCCGACGCTTTCCCACAGGCGCGCCACCTCGAGGTGGCCCTCGGGGCCACGCCCGCAGGGAATGAGCCGCCCGTCGGAGTTGGCCACGAACAGCGCGCCGTCGCGATCGGCGGGCTCGACGCTGGTGCCGATCCGGACGGATTCGAGCCGCGGGAACAGCGCGCGCAGCCCCCGGCCCTGGTCCAGCACGCTGCCCAGCAGGCGCTGCCGGACCGACGGGCCGCCCGCCTCCCCGCTCACCACGTCCCCTTCGCGCACGCTCAGCACCTGCCCCCCCTCGGCCGCCTCGTAGATGACGACGCTCCGGTCCTCGGGGCGCAGCGCGCCCTCGAGCGAGACGGCGGCGTTGCGCGCCACCTCGATCTTGCGCAGGAACGTGTCGCGCGGCAGCCCCACCGACTCGATGCGCGAGCCCTCGGCGGCGGCCAGGAAGAACAGCGCCGTGACCACGTGCAGCAGCGCCACGACGGCCGCGACGCTCCGCGCGGCCGTCGCCCGCCACGCCGGCGCCGCCGCGCCAACCGCCGCGCCGCGCACCGCGCGATCGAGCAGCGCCGCCACCGCCAGCGCCCAGCCGAGCCGCGGCGCGTACAGGTAGTGGTCGTACACCGCGTTGCGCAGCGGCAGCACGGGCAACAGGAGCAGCAGCCAGAGCCACAGCCCGGCCTGCGCGGCGCGCGAGCCGCTCTTCCAGGCGGCGAACGCGAGCGAGACGAGCAGCGCGGCGGCCAGCGCCGATTGCGCGCCCGTCAGCGGCGGCGCCACCGCGCCGAAAAGGTGCAGGAAGTCGCTCGACCAGATGACGTACGTGAGCAGGTGGTTCAGCACGTGCGGGCCGACGCCGAGCGCGTAGGCGTCGCCCGAGAGCGAGCCCGTGCTGCCGCGCGTGATCGCGACGTACGCCCACATGGCCGCGCCCAGGGCGAGCGGCACCCACGGCACGCGGCGCGCGGCGCCGGGCGGCGGCGCGAGCCAGGCCACCAGCGGCGCGAGCGCCACGGTTTCCTTGCAGAACATGGCGATGCCCTGCGCGAGGCCGGCGACGATCTTCGAGAGCCGCGCGCGGCGTTCGTCCCGGCCCTCGTCCGTCAACGCGAGCAGCGTCACCAGCAGCAGCAGCGTGGCCAGCAGCTCGCCCGCGCCGGAGACGGGCCACACCGCGGTGCGCGCGCGCGCCGCGGTGCCAAAGAGAAGCGCGGCCAGGAACGCCGCGGCGCGCGACGCGCCCATGCGGCGGGCCCATGCCACCACGAGCGCGGTGGCGGCCGCGTGCAGGAACAGGCTGGCCGCGTGCCACGGTCCCGGGTTGGTGCTGAAGAAGGGAATCAGTCCCTGGAACCACAGCCGCCCGGGAATGACGCGCCACAGCGTGGCGGGGTACTCGGCGATCCCGCGCGCGCGCTCGAACAGGATGAGGTCGTCGGTCGTGAAGAAGGTGGCCAGCGCGCCGCGGTGAAGCCACGCGGCAATCGCCGCCGCCACGGCCGCCAGCAGCGGCGTGACGAAGGGCGTGCGCGAGCGAGCGGCGGACTTTGCCGGCTTGGACCGGCTCACATCCGGAAGACGCCGAACTTCGGTTCGGGAATCGGCGCGTTCAGGCACGAGCTGAGCGCCAGGCCCAGCACGTCGCGCGTGGACGCGGGATCGATCACGCCGTCGTCCCACAGCCGGCCGGTCGAGAAGTAGGGATTGCCCTCCTCCTCGTACTTGGCCAGCACGGGCTCGCGGATGGCGCGCTCTTCCGCCTCGGACAGCGCCTTGCCCGCGGCCTCGAGCTGCGCCCGCTTGACCGTCACCAGCACGCTGGCCGCCTGCTCGCCGCCCATGACCGAGATGCGGCTGTTGGGCCACATGAACAGGTAGCGCGGCTGGTAGGCGCGGCCGCACATGCCGTAGTTGCCGGCGCCGAAGCTGCCGCCGACGATGACCGTGATCTTGGGCACGGGCGCGTTGGCGACGGCGTTGACCATCTTGGCGCCGTCCTTGGCGATGCCACCGTGCTCGTACTGCCGGCCCACCATGAACCCGGTGATGTTCTGCAGGAACAGCAGCGGCGTGCCGCGCTGCGAGGCCAGCTGCACGAAGTGCGCGGCCTTCTGCGCCGACTCGCTGAACAGGATGCCCTGATTGGCCAGGATGGCGACGGGCATGCCGTGGATGTGGGCGAAGCCGGTGACCAGCGTGGTGCCGTAGCGCGCCTTGAACTCGTGCAGGCGCGAGCCGTCCACGAGGCGCGCGATCAGCTCGTGCGCGTCGTAGGGCGTGCGCGCGTCGCGCGGCAGCACGCCGTAGATCTCGGACGGGTCGTAGGCCGGCGGCTCCGGAGCACGAAGATCCAGCGGAGCACGGCGGGCAGCGCCCGTGTGAGCGACGATCTCGCGCGCCATCTCGAGCGCGTGCGCGTCGTCGTCGGCCAGGTGGTCGGCCACGCCGGAGATGCGCGTGTGCACGTCGCCGCCGCCCAGCTCCTCGGCCGTCACCTCTTCGCCGGTCGCCGCCTTCACGAGCGGCGGGCCGCCCAGGAAGATGGTGCCCTGGTTCTTCACGATCACCGTCTCGTCGCTCATGGCCGGCACGTACGCGCCGCCCGCGGTGCACGAGCCCATCACCACGGCGATCTGCGAGATGCCCTGCGCCGACATGCGCGCCTGATTGTAGAAGATGCGCCCGAAGTGATCGCGGTCGGGAAACACGTCGGCCTGCAGCGGCAGGAACGCGCCGCCCGAGTCCACCAGGTAGACGCACGGCAGCCGGTTCTCGAGCGCAACCTCCTGCGCGCGGACGTGCTTCTTGACCGTCATGGGCAGGTAGCTGCCGCCCTTCACCGTGGCGTCGTTGGCCACGACCATCACCTGCCGGCCGTGCACCACGCCCACGCCGGTCACGACGCCCGCGGCGGGCGCTTCGTCGCCGTACAGCCCGGTCGCGGCGAGCGGGGACAGCTCGAGAAACGGCGTGCCCGGATCGAGCAGGCGTTCGATGCGCTCGCGCACGAACAGCTTGCCGCGCGACGTGTGGCGCGCCACCGCGTCGGCGCCGCCGCCCTGCGCGACCGCCGCGAGGCGCTTGGCGAGGTCGGCCGCCAGCGCCCGATGGTGCGCGGCGTTGGCCTGGAATTCGGCACTGTTCGGATCGAGATGCGACTCGAGACGTTCCATCAGGCCCTCGGGACGGCTGCGCGAAAGGCGCGGAAATCGCGGTGGTGCGGCGTTCGGGACCGGGCATGTATAGCGCAAAACGCAACTCGTCGCATGGCAGGATGCGCGGCCCTCGCGAACCGGCCGCGGGACCGGGCGTTCAAGTGGCGGCAAGGGCGTGAGCGGACCGCGGGACGCGCGTGGCACATGCGATGCGACTGGAATCCGCACCTCGGAGTCCCCGGACGATCCGCCGCCCTGCGGTCGTCCCGCACCAGCGTTCCTGCCGGAGACCTGCCATGTCCGCTTCGAGGCGCCTCGCCCGACTCTTCGTCTTCGCGCTGCTGCTCGCGCCCTCCCTGTCCGCCACGATGCTGGCCCGCCCGGCGTCCGCGGACTCCGGAGACGACGCCGCGCTCGCGAGTGTGCGGGCCACGCTGGAGCAGGAAGGGCTGCTGGCCGACCCGGTCGCGCTCTCGGGCGCGGTCACCACGCTGGGCGACGTGACCATCACCCACCGGCTTCGCACCAGCGAGCCCCAGGTGTCGGTCGCGTGGGAGTCGCGCGACGCCTCGGGCCTCGCGAAGGAAGCCACCGTCCGCATCACGCGGCACCTCGCCGGCTCGCTCGAGATCGAGCGCCGCGACCTGCTTGGCCGTGACCGCTTCACCACCAAGCAGGTCGAGGACGACGCCTACCGCCAGGTGACGCTGCGCCGCGACGGCCGGCGCTGGCGCGTGACCACCATGAGCGCGCAGGTGCTCGCCTCCACCGGCGGCCGCACCCAGCTGCCGCTCGTGGACCTGAACACCAGCCGCGTGAGCAGCGGCTACCTGAGCGTGCTGTCGGACCTCGACGAGCTCGCGGTGCATCCGCAGACCTGCGCCGTCACGGCGCCGGGCGACAGCGTGCGCGTGTTCGTGAGCGGCGTTGCCCGCGATGCGGTCGTGACCGTGTTCGCCAACGGCCGCTCGTTCGCCGCACGGTCGGACGGCGAAGCGCACTTCCAGGTGGCGCTGCAGCTGGACGGCGGCACCCGGCTCCAGTCCATCGGCGTGACGGTGTTCTCGCGCGCCAGCGTCTACGACCCGGCGGCTCCGGCGGACTCGCGCACGTGGATCCTTCCGATCCTCGTGGGCGCTCCGCCGCCCGTGGGCGAGGAATACTTCGGCTCGTAGCGGGCCGGAGACACGACTGCCGGAGGGGTCCGGTGGGAGACGGAACGGGCGCACGGTCCTGAGAGACCGGGCGCCCGCTTCCGTTTCCGCCTGTGGCTCGCGCCGCGTTCAACCGTTGGCGCGCGCTTCCATCATGGCCTTCATCTCTTCGCGGTTCGGGCCGTAGAGCCCCGGCGGCACGCCGCCCGCCATGCGGCACATGAGCACCAGTTCGCCGCGATGGTGGATGTTGTGGTGCAGCAGGTAGGCCCAGAGCATGTCGCCGATGCGCAGTTGCTTGCCGTCGAAGTCGGTCAGCGTGCGGTCGAAGTCCTCGGGCTTCAGGGCGCGCACCTTGGCGATCGCGTCGGCGTGCACGCGCTCGTAGGCCGGCGCGAGTTCGGCGATCGTCTTGGGGCGCTCGAGCCCGGGAATCTTGCTCTCGAAGTCGAACTGTCCCTTGGCCGCGGCGTCGGCCATGTAGGCATCGCCCTCGGCAAGGTGCCAGGCGAGCTCACCAATGGAGCGCCAGTCCTTCTCGGGACGGAAGTCGTACTGCGCGGTGGGCAGGGCGCGCATCAGCTGCGCGTTGCGCTGGGCTTCGAACGCCCAGGTGGCGAGGAACTGCTCGTACTCACGGCTGGCCATGGAACCTCCGAGTGGGATGGAATCACTTCAGGCACCGCGCGCAGTCTAGTCCGGCGCACGGCCCGGCCGCAGCGGCGAAATGCTCAGCGCGGGCGCACCGCCACGCGCGCCACCTCGGTGCGCCGCGGATAGCTTTCGGCAAGCCGGTGAAAGTCCGCGTTCGCGTCGCTGATGCGTTCGTTGACCGCACGCGCCCCCAGCGTCCACGCGCCCGCGGGCGCGCGAAGGCGCAACGTGATCGCGCGCTCGGCGCCGGGCGCGAGCCGCTCGTCGCCCAGCTTGCGCGGCGCCGGCCACCACTCCCAGCGCTGGCCCAGCCGCACGTCCTCGCGCGCGAGCGTGTCGCCCGCCGCCGACAGCGCCGCCAGCGTGACGATCACCGCGCGCTCGGGGTCCCCGGTGGGCAGCATGTGCCCGGCGTTGGCGTTGACCGCGCGCACCGTCCACTCCACCGCCGCGCCGGGCGAGGCGGCCCGCACGGAGTCCGCGCGCAGCTCGATGCCCGGCGGGCGGCGCGCGGCGAGCGAGTCCCACAGCGCCGGCAGCGTTTCGCCGCCCTTGCGCAGGTGGCTGCCGATCCAGCCGTGCATGCCCACGCGGCGCACCGGCCCGCCCTCGACCAGCGCACGCTCGACCGGCGGCATGTGGCAGTCCTGGCAGACCACGCCGTTCGCCGCGAACGGGCCCGCCTTCCACTCGTTGCCGGTGTCGAACGTGCACGTGAACGACTTACCCGGATAGGTCTGCACCGCCTGGTGGCAGCGCAGGCACAGCTCGGCGCTGCGAAACGCCGCGCTCTTGCGCACGGCGTGCGGGGCGCGCGTGTCGCCGAACGGCCCCTCGACCGCGCCGTCGCGCACGTGGCAGCTGGCGCAGGTGATCGCCTCGTCGCGCAGCGACTCGTCGTAGCGCGCGTTGCGCACCTTCACCGGGCGCTCGACGTCGCCGTCCTGCAGCCTCACGACGAGCGAGTCGAGCTGATTGACGAGCGGCGTGTGGCAGTTGATGCACAGCCAGCTGACGCCGGGCTGCTTGTGCAGTTCGCCCTGGAACTGCGGGTCGGCCCACGCCTGCGCGTGCACCGACTGGCGCCACTCGCGGTAGATCTGCACGTGGCAGCTGCCGCACTCGGCGGCCGACAGCGTCTTGAGCCCGCGCGGCACGCGCTGGTGGGCGAAGGGCTGCTCGAACACGGGGCGGGTGCGGTAGAACGCGGGCAGCGCCTCCTGCCCGCCGGCACACCCGGCCAGCAGCAGGGTGAACACCGCGGCGGCCGCCGCGCGGGCGATGCGGCCGGGCGACATGATCAAAACGCGCGCAGCACTTCGTACTTCTTCGGATCGTCCACGAACGCGGCCTTGGTGGAGTCGTGCGAGAAGAAGTACGGGCCGCCGATCCAGTAGGCGGCCGGCGTGCGCGTGGAGGGATGGAACCGCCTGCCGTTCACCGGATCGCGCACCAGCCCGCAGTACAGGGCCGGGGCCATCACGAAGCGGTGCAGCGTGCGCTCGTCGGCGAAGCGGTACACCTCGCCGTTCACGCGGTACTGCAGCGTGTCCGCCAGAGAGCCCAGGCGGTCGGGGTCCACGGGGTCCCACAGCGCGCGCTGCATGTGGAAGAGCGCGAACTCCGAATCCACGACTGGTCCCGACGGGACCATGTCCGGCACTCAGGTGAACCGCGACGCGCCCTGCGCGCAGGCCCGGCCCGCTGCGCCCGGAAACGCGGCCACGGCCGCGAGGGCCAGCGCGAGCGCGAGAACGAGGTTCGTCGGGGTGGAACGCATGCGAAGGGCTCCGGAGTGGACGGCGGCGTGCACGGCGCGCGAATGCTAACACGGCCCCGAGGCGCCGGCGGTCACGGCGCCGAAAAGAAAAGCCGCGGACCCGGCGTCGACACCCAGTAGACGCGGGCCCGCGGTGGTGTCCAGCCCGGGGTTCGCGTCCGGGCAGGAGGTGCAACTCTTCGGGCGCTACTGCGAGCGGCGCACCCGGATGGATCCGTTCACGGTCGAGGCGTTCACCCGCGCGCCACCTTCGCCCAGCGTGGCGGTCATGGAGCGCGGCCCCCACTTGCCCGACACCTTGGCCGGGAAGTCGGACTGGATCGAGCCGTTCACCGTGCTGCCGTCGAGCCGTGCGTCGATGCCGTCGGGCAGGAGCAGCGTGATGCTGCCGTTGACGGTGTTGAAGTCGAGCTTCTCGCGGGCGCCCACCTTGCCGATCGTGGCGCGCACGCCACCGTTGACGGTGGAAGCCTCGCCGCTCTGCGAGGTTTCGATCTCGCACTCGCCGTTGACCGTGTGCGCCCGCACCGGGCCGTTCAGCCCGATCGCGCGCACGGCGCCGTTGACCGTGTTCGCGTCGAACGTGAGCCCGGCGGGAACGCGCACCGTGAAGTCCACCTGCACGTCGTTGTTGCGCGTGTTCCGGTGCATGTTGCCGCGGCCCGTGCAGGGGCTGCCGCCGTCGGGATATACCGCGCACACCGAGATGCCGTCGGAGTCCTGCACCACCTTGATCTCGACCGTGGAGGGATCCTGCTTGCGGCCGTGCTTGTCGGCGGTGATCTCGATGCGGTTGCCCGTGGCGGGTTCGGCGGAGATCTGGCCGTTGACCCCGTGGATCGCGAGCTTGCCCGTGGCCGGCGCGGCGCCCTGCCAGCTCCAGCTCTCGTGCTTGCCGCCGTGCTCCCCCGCCCACGACGAGGTTCCGCTGCTCAGCGCGATCAGCGTGGCGCCCGCCGCGACGAGCAGCCGCGCGGAACGCAGGGTGCGGATCAGGTCGTTCATCGGTTCTCCCCTTCCGGCCGGGCCGGAGTCTGTGGCGCCCGAGGCGCCTTCTGCGCCTTGGGTGGCTTGGGTGCCTTGGCGGGCTGGGCCGGCTCGAGCGCTCCCGGGCGCATCAGCTGGATCAACCCCTGGAACGATTCGAGTTCGAGCAGCGAGCCGCCGGTGCCGAGCGTGAAGTTGAACCTGCGGCCGTTGCGCTGGCGCCCCACCTGCAGCGGGAACGAGCTCTGGAACGCGCCGTTGTACGAAGCCACGCTCACGTCGACCTGTGCGTTTACGGGAACCCCCACCTGAAGGTTGCCCGTGTGCGAAGTGAGCCGGTAGCGGCCGCGCGGCTGAAAGGCGCCCGAGAAGACCACCGAGCCGGTCATCGAGCTGGCCTGCACGTCGCCGGAGCGCACCTCGCCCAGGCGAATGTCGCCGTTCACGCTCTCGACCTCGATCTGCCCGCCGATGCGCTCGAGCTGCACGTTGTTGTTGATGGACGTGGCGCTCACGTCGTGCGCGTCGGTCACCATCACCGAGCCCTCGATCGAGCTGAGCTGGAGCGGGCCCTCGCTGTTGGTCACGGTGATGTCGCCCCGCATGCATTCCGCCTGGACGGCGGAATCCATGCCGTCGATGCGGATGTCCGTCTCGATGCCGGACAGGCGCAGCGCCATCCATTCGGGCACGACCAGGTCGTAGTCCACGAACGGGGGCATCCCGCGGCGGTTGACCGCCTCGATCGTGAGCACGCCGTGCTTGATCGACAGCACGAAGCGGTCGCGCCGCGCGTGCTGCGCGCGCAGCCGGACCGCGTTCTTCTTCCAGCTCTCCACGCTGATGTCGCCGACCATGTTGCTCAGCGCCAGCGCGGTGCCCTTGGGAACCATGATGATCGTGTCGGTCCGGGCCTCGAACGTGCGCGGGCCGGCGCCGAACGTGAACTCCCAGTACTCGGGCGGGGACGCCGGCGCATCCGGCGTGGGCGCGTAGCTCTCGCGCGACTGCGGCGGCACCGGCAAGGCGGCCGGAGCGGGCGCCGGCGCCGGCGCGAGCCGGTACACGCGAACTTGGCGTTCCTCGCGCTCGCGCGCCCCGGCCGAGGTCACCAGCGTGACCGCGAGCGTGAGCGATACCGAAAGCAGGACGAAGCGGCGCATGGCGTCAGACTCCCGCGAGCGTGGCCGCGCGGCGCACGAGGTCGAGCTTGCGGCCGACCGTGCCCGCGAAGTAGGTCTGGAGCTCCCGGTTGGCCGGATCCTTCGCGAGCGCGAGCCGCGCGTCGGCGGTGGCCTGCCGGATGATGGTGAGGTTCTTCTCGAGCACCTCGACCGTCTTGGGATCGAGGCGCTCGCGGCCGTGATCGAGCGCCGACTGCAGCTGCGCGATCTCGGTCTCGACCTGCGCCGCGTCGAACGACGCGAACTGCACGCCGCCGTTGGCCGGCGTGTCGGCGTCGCGCTGCGCGATCGAGCCCGGCGAGGGCGCGGGGCCCCGCATCACGAACCACATGCCCGCCGCGCCCACGAGCAGCAGCGCGAAACCCGCCGCCATCGCCCAGGGCAGCGCGACGCTGCGCATGTGGAACGGAAGCTCGAGCACCTTGCCGCGCGATGCGCTGGTGGATCCCGCCGTGCCGATTCGTGACGCGATCCCCGCCCAGAGATCGTCCGGCGCCGGCGGGTCCACGAGCGCACGCGCGCCCGCCATGACTCCGCGGAGTTGTTCGAGTGTGAGCCGGCATTCCTCGCACGACTCGAGATGGCGTTCGAGTTCGCGCGCCTCGGTCGCCGGCATGTCGCCGTCGAGGTATTCGGAAAGCGTGTCCGTCCAGCGGTCGCTCATGATGACTGGGATTCCGTCGGTGAAAGGACCGTGCGCAACATCATCCGGGCTCGATGCAGCTGCGCTTTGGTGGTGCCCGAGGTGACCCCCAGCAGCTTGGCGATCTCCTCGTGGCGGTAGCCTTCGACATCGTGAAGCAGGAACACCATGCGCGCTCCCTCGGGAAGCCGCGCGATCGCCGTCTCGAAGTCCATGGACAGGTCGCGCTGCGAGGGCCGCGCCGTGAGGCCGTCGAGCGCCTCCTCGGAATCGAGGAACCGCATGCGCTCGGTCGACCACGCGGCCCGCCGGCTGATGATCCAGTTGACCGCGAGCCGGTGGAGCCAGGTGGAGAACTGCGCATCGCCCCGGAAGGAACCCAGTTTCTGCCAGGCCCGGACGAACACGTCCTGCGTCAGCTCGGCGGCGCGGTCGAAGCCCGCCATGCGGACCGCGAGTCCGTAGATCCGGTCCTTGTGCTCCTCGTAGAGGCGCGCGAAAGCCCGCGCATCACCGCGCGCGGCAGCCGCCACGTCACTGGTCTCGAGGATCGGGGACAGGGCTCTGGTTTCCGTGATGAAAGGGCGCAACTGCCAGGTGGCCGTGACTTCCATTGCACCGGATAGGACGGCGGGAACGGTCCAAAGGTTGGAGGCGGACCGGGACCTGGCGAAAGAGCGCGCCTCCGGGCGCGGCGGCCGGGGGGACTGGCGCGGGCCGCGCGGGGCTCAGCGCAGGGTCGTTACGCCGGGCCGAGCCGGCGGGCCAGGCGGCCCACGGCGCCCAGCACGGCCACGGCCACGCGGCCGGCCAGCGGCCACGAGTCGTTCAGCCGGCGGAGTTCGGTACGGCGGGGAACGGACGTGGTGCGGGAGTCACGGCGGACTCGCTTCGTGCGCTTCATGGTCGGTGTCTCCGGAGAGTGTCGGGACGGTTCGCCAGGGCGGCCAGGCCACGGACGAGCGGATGTGGCTGTCATCGGCCGGGCCCTTTGCGAAGTAAAGTGCGAGTTCAGGGCGAAGGCGCGCCGTCAGCGCGCGCGCGTCGCCCGGATCAGCGCTTCCATGTGATCGAGATAGCCCTGCAGTGCGCGCTTGCCGGCCGGCGTCAGCCGGTACTCCGTGCGCGGCAGCCGCCCCTCGAACGACTTGAGGCACTCCAGGTAACCGGCCTCCTCGAGCCGCCGGGCATGCACGCTCAGGTTGCCGTCGGTGATGCGCAGCAGCTTCTTGAGGTCGTTGAACGACATCGCCGGCGTCACCGCGAGCGCGCTGACGATGGCCAGCCGCACGCGTTCGTGAATGACGCGATCGAGCGAATGGTTCGCCGACGTGGCCGGGGACGAGGCCTTGGCCGCCTCCGGTGCGCGCCGCGCGGCTTTCTTGCGTGCGGGTTCAGCCATCGTGCCTCCGTCCGATCCATGCTCCGAAAACCAGGTGCACTCCGCCGAAGCCGAGCGCGAGAATCGCGTTGGCCCACTCGGGCGGCGCGAACGCCGCGAGAACGCCGAGCGCCATGAAGCACGCACCCATCGCGGGCACGCTGGGAACCGAGAACGCGCCGCCGCCGGTGACGGCCGCGCCGTACAGCAGCAGCCACGTGGCGGGCAGAAGTGCGTTGGCGTCGCCGCGCACCATCGCGGCGGTCAGCGCGATGCCGGCCGCGGCAGGCGTGGCGAAGGCGAGCAGGAAGCGCCGGCCGGCCACACCGAAGAGCGGCAGTCCCAGCCGCTGCGCCTTGAGCGCGGCGCTGCTCACGCTGATCGCGGCGGCCACCAGCGCCTCGCCGAGCCAGATGGCCACCCAGCGGTCGGTCGACAGATCGGCGGGCGCCAGCAGGGCGGCGCCGATCGCGGTGACGCCCACGAGCACCTGGCCCCAGCCCGAGATGGACGTGAACTCGTGGGCGCGCTCGATGGCCGTGCGGATGTAGCGCAGGTCGGCTTCGGCGTGCCGGTGCAGCGGGATGGGATCCGGCGGGGCCGGGCGGGGCTCGGGCTCGGTGGGACTCATGGGGGCGGATTCTGCGGGGCGCGCAGAGCCACCGTCAAGTACTTTGTGCCGTAGAGCGATCGTCTCGGGATCCCGCGTTACTTCTGCTTTCCCTTGCCGGGCTTGCCGGCCGGCGCCGCGGCGGACCCGACGATGTTGAGTGCCCAGTCGTAGGGCAGGTACTTCACCGTCCAGCCCTTGGTGTCCAGGCCGCTGAACGAATCGAGGATCTCGGCGCGGCGCGCCTCGCCGCCGAAGTCGCGCACGTACCACTCGAACACCTGCGACAGATTCGCGGTTCGCGTCGCGGGATCGAACCGGTTGCGCGTGCGGTCCATCACAAACGTGCGCATGTCCACCTCGAGCAGCGAGTCCACGGTGGCGCCGAGGTAGGCGCGCGGCTGCAGCGGCGGGCACGACACCGCGGCGCAGCACAGCGCGGCATGGATGCGCGGATCCATCATGCGGCGACGAATCACATTGTGCTCGAGCATGTCGAGCGTGATCTCGCCGGCCTTCATCCGCACGAGCGGCGCCTTGAACAGCGCGAAGGCATCGGCGTCGGGCCGCCAGCCCTCGTGCCACCGCGCGCAGACCGCGCGCACGACGGTGGCGTTGTACAGGTTGAGCCAGAACGCCACACGGTCCGGCGCGGGCAGCGTGTCGGCGTTCACGGCGGCCAGCCGCAGCAGGTAGCGGTCGAGCTTGCCGAGGTCGCGGCCCGCCAATGCCATGTAGTCCACACGGTCACCTCTCACGTGCGCGCGCAGGATGGCGTCCCAATCGTCGTGCAGGTGCGCGGCGGCGGTCGCGGGACCCGCGGGCGGCTCGACCGGCGACTCCTGGGCGAGGGCGGCCGGTGCGGCGGACAGTCCTGCGGCGAGCGCGATGGCGGTGAGCATGCGGCGAATCATCGGAGTCCTCCGGAGTGCAACGTGCCGGCGGCGGCCGCCGCGCGGTCACGCGCCTGTTTTTCGAAACAGTTGGCGACGAGCGCGGTCCAGCCCGTCTGGTGGCTGGCGCCGATCCCGCGCCCGTGGTCACCGTCGAAGTACTCGTGGAACAGCACCAGGTCCTTCCAGTGCGGATTCGTGGCGAAGCGCGCGTCGCCGTTGGCGAACGCCCGCACGCCCTGCTCGTCGGGCAGGAACAGCCCGGTGAGCCGCGCCGACAGTTCGCCGGCCACCTGCCGCAGGTCGAGCCAGCGGTCGGAGCCGGTCGGGCACTCCACGCGCAGCGAGTCGCCATAGAAGTAGTGGTAGCGCTCGAGCGCCTCGATCAACAGGAAGTTGAGCGGGAACCACACCGGCCCGCGCCAGTTGGAGTTGCCCCCGAACAGCCCGCTGGTGCTTTCGGCCGGCGAGTAGCTGACGCGGTGCGTCTGCCCGTCCACCGCGAACTCGTAGGGCTTGTCGGCGTACGCGCGCGACATCGAGCGGATGCCGTAGGGCGAAAGGAACTCGCGCTCGTCCAGCATCACGCGCAGCACGCGCTCCAGCCGCTCGCGCGACGGGATGGCCAGCAGCCGCAGCCCGGTGGCGTCGGGGCGGCCGTCGCCGTCGCGGTCGAGATAGGCGATGTGGTGCGCGAGGTCCTTGCGGTTCTCGACGAACCACTGCATGCGGCGCTTGAACCCGGGCAGGCGGTCGATCACCTCCTGCTCCAGCACTTCGACCGCGATGAGCGGAATGAGCCCGACCGCCGAGCGCAACCGCATGGGCGTGACCTGCCCGTTCAGGTGCAGGCGGTCGTAGTAGAAGCCGTCGTGGTCGTCCCACAGCCCGGTGCCGCCGAAGTGGTTCATGGCGTCGGCGATGGCCACGAAGTGCTCGAAGAACTTGCTCGCGAGGTCCTCGTAGGCCGGGTCTCCGCTCGCCAGCTCGAGCGCGATGCTCAGCATGGTGCCGCAGTAGAACGCCATCCACGCGGTGCCGTCGGCCTG
This sequence comes from Candidatus Eiseniibacteriota bacterium, assembly GCA_020849095.1. Lineage (GTDB taxonomy): Bacteria > Eisenbacteria > RBG-16-71-46 > RBG-16-71-46 > RBG-16-71-46 > CAIXRL01. Next base: position 8,033 of record JADLGX010000366.1, on the reverse strand, counting down.
CTCCAGCCGCCCGCCGCCGGGCAGCGGCTTGCTGCGGTCGAACACGCCCACGTTGTCGAGGCCCAGGAAGCCGCCGGCGAACAGATGGTTGCCGTCGAGGTCCTTGCGGTTGACCCACCACGTGAAGTTGAGCAGCAGCTTCTGGAACACGCGCTCCAGGAACAGCCGGTCGCGCCGTCCGCGCGGACCGCTCATCTTGTACACGCGCCACGCCGCCCACGCGTGCATGGGCGGGTTCACGTCGTCGAACGCCCATTCGTAGGCGGGCAGCTGGCCGTTCGGGTGCATGTACCACTCGCGCGTGAACAGCACCAACTGCTGCTTGGCGAACTCCACGTCCACGCGGGCGAACGGCAGCATGTGGAACGCCAGGTCCCACGCCGCGTACCAGGGGTACTCCCACTTGTCCGGCATCGAGATCACGTCGCGGTTGTACAGGTGCGTCCAGTCGCGATTGCGCCCGCGGCTGCGCGCCGCCGGCGGCGCGGGCATGACGGGGTCCCCCTCCTGCCACTCCTTGACCACGTAGAAGTAGAACTGCTTGCTCCACAGCAGGCCCGCGTAGGCCAGGCGCGCCACGCGGCGCTCCTCGGCGCTCAGCTCCGCCGGGATCACCGTGGCGTAGTAGGCGTCGCACTCGGCCACGCGCGCGGCGAAGGTGGCGTCGAACTCCTCGGCGAACGGCTGCGCCTTGGCCTCGGATTCGGCGGTCAGCCGCGCGCGCAGCACGCGTTCCTCGCCCGCCGCCAGCGTGAGCACGTGGTGGGCGGCCGCCTTGGTGCCGAAGCGCTCGGCGCGCACGGCGCCCTTGCCGCCGTGGACGACGTACTCGTGGAACGCGTCCTTCACGTACGGCTGGCGGTTGGGGGTGCGGTAGAGCCGCTGCTGGTTGCTCTCGTTCTCGGTGAACAGCAGCTCCGGCGCCCCGCCGGGTCCCGGCTCGACGTCGAAGTGCAGCCGGCCCAGCGTGCCGTGCTCCACCACGATCGATCCCGCGCCGTCCGCGCGCAGCCGCGGGCGCGGCGGATACGCCTCGCCGGTGCGGTTCCAGCTCCACGTGTTGCGGAACCAGAGCTGCGGCAGCACGTGGATCGTCGCGCTCTCGGGTCCGCGGTTGGCCACCGTGATGCGCACCAGCACGTCGTCGGGCGACGCCTTGGCGTATTCCACGGTCACGTCGAAGCAGCGGTCTTCGGCGAACACGCCCGTGTCCGCCAGCTCGTACTCGGGCTGCGTCTTGCTGCGGGCCTTGTTCTGCGCCACCAGCTGGTCGTACGGAAACGCGGCGTGCGGGTACTTGTACATCGCCTTCAGATACGAGTGGGTCGGCGTGGAGTCGAGATGGAAGTACTCCTCCTTCACGTCCTCGCCGTGGTTGCCCTCGTGCCCGCTGACCCCGAACAGCCGCTCCTTGAGGATGGGATCGCGCCCGTTCCACAGCGCCAGGCCGAAGCACAGCCGGCCCTCACGGTCGCACAGGCCGAGCAGGCCGTCCTCTCCCCAGCGGTAGGCGCGGCTGCGTGCATGGTCGTGCGGAAAGTAGGACCAGCTGTCACCGTCGGCCGAGTAGTCCTCGCGCACCGTTCCCCACTGCCGGTCGGACAGGTAGGGACCCCAGCGCTTCCAGTTCTTCGCTCGTGCGGCGTCTTCCTCGAGTCGGGTCGCTTCGGCGTCCAATACGTGCTCCGGTGGGTGCGGAAGGCGGAAGGGTCGGGACGGGGCCCGGGAGGTTTCGGCACAGCGTAAGCCAAGCTTGGGGCCGATGTGTCGTGCGGAATGGGGCCGCGAGCCTGCGCTGGTGCATGCGAGGGCCGCGCCGGTCCATCGTGCGTGCGCCCTCGTCAACTTATCGGCGACTGGCCCCGTCTTTCCGGGCGAACCTGCCGGCCATCCGAATCGCCGCCCCTCCCGTTTCGAGGACTTCATGCCCCGGAAGCTCGCCCCGACGCTGCTCCTGCTGTCCGCACTCACCGCCACCACGGCAGCCGCCGCGCCGTTCCTCGGGCACGAGAAACAGATCCAGCTGTCGCCACCCCGCCTGGGGCAGGCCCCGGTCGTGGACGGGCGCGTGGATGCATCCGAGTGGAGCGCGGCCGCCCAGCTGGAGGGCTTCACACACGGCCGGCCCATCGAGGGCGTGCGCGATTCGCTCGGCACCACCTGCTTCGTGGGCTACGACGACAAGAACCTGTACGTGGCCTTCCGCTGCCGCGAGCTGCCCGGAATGGTGCAGGCGCCCATCTCCAACCGCGACAATATCTGGTCCGGCGACTGGGTGGGCGTGAGCATCGACTCCTACCACGACCGCCAGCACTCCTACTTCATCGGGGCCAACCCGCAGGGCGTGCAGGCCGACGGCGTGGACCAGGAGGGCGTGGACACCGACATGTCGCCCGACTTCCAGTTCACGAGCGAGGGCCGGGTCACGGACGAGGGCTTCGAGGTGGAGTTCGCGATCCCGTTCAAGTCTCTGCGCTTTCCTCCGGCCGATCCGGTGACGTTCGGGTTCAACGCCATCCGCGACCAGCGCCGCACGGGCGCGCACATGTACTGGGCGCCGATCACGCGCAACATCGCCGGTTACCACCGCCAGCTGGGCGACTTCACGGGCATGAGCGGCATCCGGCCGGGTCGCAACCTGGAGGTGAACCCCTACGTCACCGGCGCGAGCGGCGCTTCGCGCGGTCCCGACGGGATGACCTGGGAAGAGCCGGTGAACCGCCAGGGCTTCGGGCTCAAGTACGGCGTCACGAGCGCGCTCACCGCCGACGTCACCGTGACGCCCGACTTCAGCCAGGTCGAAGCCGACGCCGGCGTGCTCGACGTGAACGAGCGGTTCGCGATCTTCTTCTCGGAGAAGCGCCCGTTCTTCCTGGAGGGCGCCGACATCTTCTCGACTCCGCTCAATCTGGTGTACACGCGGCGCATCGTGGACCCGCTCTACGGCGTCAAGCTGACGGGCAAGGTGGGCAAGACCGCGGTCGGCATCCTCAACGCCGCCGACCGCAGCGCGGCCCACGGCATGCGCGGCATTCCGAATCCCATGAACCCGTACTTCGAGCGGGACGCGCAGTTCGTGGTGGCGCGCGCGCGGCACGACTTCAGCGACAGGCTCAGCCTGGGTGTGCTCGGCACCAGCCGCTCGCACGAGGACGCGTTCAACCGCGTGGCGGCGTTCGACGGGCGCTGGACCTTCCGCGGCAAGTGGACGCTGAGCGGGCAGACCGTGCGCACGTGGAGCGCCGACCCCGACCTGTCGGGAGTGATCGCGGGACTCGATTCCGCGACCGCGATCAACGTGCCGGGCCGCGTGCGCGCGCTGGACGGCAGCCGCCGCGAAGGCTTCGCGCACCGCGCGAACATCGCCTACAGCTCGCGCGTGTTCTCGTGGAACACCAACTTCGAGGACGTCACCCGCGACTTCCAGACCGACGCGGGTTTCGTGAGCCGTCCCGGCACCTTCGAGGTGTTTCACTGGTTCCAGGGGCGCAAGTACGGCAAGAAGGGCGGCTGGTACGAGTCGATCGAAAGCCGGCTCGGCGTGCAGCAGCTGTACGACCACGGCGAGCAGGGCGTGACCGGCCGCATGACCGACTTTTCGGCCCGCCCCGAGCTGGTGCTGCACATGGCGGGCAGCACCGCGGTGGCGGCGGGCTTCAACCGGCTGTCCACGTGGTACGACGGCGTGTCGTTCGAGCCGCGGTGGCGCCAGTTCGCGTGGGCCGAGACCGGCCGCTGGCGGACGCTGCGCCCCGGCTTCTTCGTGAGCCGCGGCTCCGAGGTGATCTACGAAGAGGCGGCGCCGGGCACGAGCATCAACCCCGAGGTCTGGGGCGATGTTCGGCTGAGCGAGCGCTTCGACGGCGGCGTCTCGGTGACCGGCGTGCGCATCCGGCGCTCGTCCAACGACTCGCGCTTCGCCGAGGCGATCATTCCGCGCGTGCGGCTGAGCTACCAGTTCTCGCGCGAGATCTCGCTGCGCTGGACCACCGAGTGGGTGGACCGCCGGCTCTACGACGCGAACGACGCGCAGGTCGAGCGCGACCGCACGCTCACCGAGGACCTGCTCGTCTCCTACCTGCTGCGCCCGGGGACGGTCGTGTACCTGGGCTACGGCGCGCGCTTCACGGGTGGCGACACCGGCCCGCTGAGCGCGGAGAACCACAGCCTCTTCATGAAGGCGAGTTACCTGTGGCAGTTGTGACGTTCGTGAAGGGTGAGCCGCGGGCCGGGAAGCGCTCGATGTGGCGGAACCATCGGCGCTCCCGCGGCGAACCCGATACCTCACTGGGTTGACCTTCGCCCGACCGGGCGGATGGCGGCAGGCGACGGGTGCCCTCGACACGCACTCCCGAGCCTGCCGCTCCTTTTTCGCGGCGCGGCTCCTGCGCTACCTTGCGCGCTCACGATCACCCGGAGGTGTTCTTGACCCAGTTCGGCCGCGCCCGGCTCGAGGATTGGCCGCTCGATCCCGAGATCACGTACCTGAACCACGGCACCGTCGGCGTGACGCCGCGCGCCGTGATGGCGGCGCAGCAGGCGATTCGTGACGAGATCGAACGCCAGCCCGCGCGCTACCTCATTCGCGAGCTCGCGCACCTGCACGACATGCCGGAGCCCGAACAGCCGCGCCTGCGCGCCGCGGCCGCCGCGGTGGGCGCGCGCATCGGCGCGGCCGGCGACGACCTGGTGTTCGTGGACAACGCGACCGCCGGCGCGAACGCGGTGCTGCGTTCGCTGCCGTGGGGACCGGGCGACGAAGTGCTGGTGACCGACCACGGCTACGGCGCGCTGGCGCTGGCGGCCGAGGGCGTCATCCGCGGCGCGGGCGGCGTGGTGCGCACGGTGGACCTGTCGCGCGCAGCGGCGGGGCCGGATGCGTTCGTGGACGCGATCGCGCGCGGCATCGGCGGGCGCACCCGGCTCGCGATCGTGGACCACGTCACCTCGGGCAGCGCGCTGGTGCTGCCGATCGAGCGCATCGTGGCCGAGTGCCGCAAGCGCGGCGTGCCGGTGCTGGTGGACGGAGCGCACGTGCCGGGCGCCATGCCGCTCGACATCGGGGCGATCGGCGCCGACTGGTACGTGGCCAACCTGCACAAGTGGGCGATGGCGCCGCGCAGCTGCGGGATCCTGTGGACGCCGGTGCACCGCCAGGCCGCGATGCACGCACCCGTGCTGTCGTGGGGGCTCGACCGGGGCTACACGATGGAGTTCGACTGGATGGGCACGCGCGATCCGTCACCGTGGCTGGCCGCGCCCGCGGGCTTCGCGTTTCTCGAGTCGCTCGGGCTCGATGCGCTCTGGAAGTGGAACCACATGCTGGCGTGGGGCGGCGCGCACGTGCTGGCGGCGCGCTGGGGCACGGCGTTCGAGACGCCCGAGGAGATGATCGGCTGCATGGCCACCGTGCGCCTGCCCGAGTCCGCCGGCAGCAGCCCCGAGGACGCGCAGCGCCTGCGCAGCGCGCTGTTGTTCGAGGACTGCATCGAGGCGCCGGTGCTGTGCCTGAAGGACGGGCTGCACGTGCGCGTGTGCGCGCAGGCCTACAACGAGCCGGGCGACTACGAGCGGCTGGCCGAGGCGGTCGCCTCTCGCGTGGGCTGAAACACGCGGCGGGTGCGAGGCAGCGTCAAGCCGGTCCCGCCCCCGTCCGCCGCACGTTGCGCGCGGGCGGCGCCTTGCCTGCGGGGGGCTCGGCCTTGACCTCGAAGTCCACGCGCTCGCCCTCGGGCAGCTCGAGGAACGAGATGTTGTCGGTAATGTCCGAGTCGTGGAAGAAGTACTCGGGGCCGTCCCACTCGCCGCAGCCTTCCACGCGGATGAACCCGTAGCCCTTGTCCATGCGCTTGTGGCTCACCAGGCCCGACAAAGCGGTTCCGGTGGGCGCCCAGCGGATGGGACGCGCCTCCTGCGCCGCCTCGCCCGTGTCCTGCTTGATCCGTGAGAACGCGTCGCGGCAGGCCTCGCAGTAGAACTTCTCGCCGCGCTTGGGATAGTAGGTGGTCATCACCGTGCGCTCACCCTTGTGCGTGGGCGACTGGCATTCGAGCGGATGCGGATCGTAGCGGCGCGCGAGGCGCGGCAGCAGGTCCTCGAGCCAGATGAGGTCGAGGTCGCGCACGCGCACCTGGTCGGAGGGATCGGAGTACTCGCTCGAGCAGGCGCCCTGCACGCTGGCGATGGCCACGCGCTTGCCCAGGCGGCGCACGCTCTGCAGCACGGGCTTGAAGTCCTGGTCGCCCAGCACCGCGATGGCGACGTCGTACGCGTTGGGCATGGCGGCGTTGAACAGCATGGACGTGGCCAGCGCGATGTCGACGCACTTTTCCTTGGGCTCGAAGTTGCCGGCGGGGTCGCGGTCGGTCTTGCGCAGGCGGTTGCCCCGGTAGTTGATGGGGAACGCCTCGATCTCGTAGTGGTGCTGCTGGCGCAGCATCGAAAAAAAGTTCAGCCGGCGCTGCACGGGCTCGTTGTCGCGCGGGTCCACGTTGTCGGCGTAGCTGCCGAACAGGTGCGTGCGCACCACCGTGTACTCGAGGTGGCCCAGCTGGCGCGAGACTTCGTCGGCCAGCACGCGCGGCAGCTTGCCGAAGTCGAGCATGAAGCCCGGTTCGCCCGAGGCTTCGACCAGGCGCGGGGTGTTGGAATACAGCCACGTGCCGTCGATGAACAGCATGAGCTTGATCATGCGCAGTCTCCTGAACGGGAATCGCCGTCGAAATGGGCAAGTGTCCCAGACGGAGCGCGGACATGAAATGGTCCGGCCGCTTCGGGACGGGCGCACGATAGCACGCGCTCCCGTACCCGGGCCGCGCGGAGTGCGTGAAATGCTCAGCGCACCCAGCGGGCGCGCAGGCTGCCGAAATCCAGCTCGAGCGTGCCCATGCGCGCCAGTTCGCCCAAGCCCAGCAGCGCGGGCACACGCTCGTCCACGCGCAGCGCTTCGAGCGGCGCCAGGCGGGCGACGCGAACCGGCAGCGCCTTCCAGGCGGCGGCCGAACCGACGCGGGCGGTGGGCGCGACCGCCTTCGCCGTGCGCGCGTCCTGTCCGCCCGCGCCATGCACGGTGTGCGACGGCGCCGCCGCGCGCGCCCAGCCCTCGCCGGCCACCGCCGCCGAATCCACGAACGACTCCGGCGCGCCCGAATCCACGATCCAGCGCGCGGCGCGCCCCGCGATCTCGCCCGGCAGCACGGCGTGCGACGACACCCAGCTGAACGCGCACTCGCCCGCGGGCCGCGACAGCGGCGCGACGGGATCGAACTCCAACGACGCGGCGCCGTGCGCGGCCGGCACCGAGAGCCGCACGCGCGCGCAGCGACGCAGCACGTCCATGCCGAGAATGCCCACCACGCCCTCGCCCAGTCCGCGCGGCAGGTCGGTCACCTGCGCCTCGAGCGAATCCACCGCGACGCCGCCCAGCGAGATCACGGGAAACACCGTGTGCCCGAGCGCGACCGGCGCGGGGCCGGTGGCGCCTCCGGCCTGGTAGTCGAGCAGGCGCGTGCCGCGCGAGGAGTACTCGGTCATCGCCGAAGGCTCGATCGCCTGGCCTTCCGGCACGAACGCGCGCGACACCACGCTCTCGGCCGCGCCCAGGTCCACGATGAACGTCCCGCGCCCGCCGCCGGGCAGCGTGGCGAGCGCCGTCAGGTAGCGGCCGCGCTCGAGCGCCATGCGGCCCGCCGGCGCGGCGGCGAGCGGGCGCTGCCAGGTTTCCGTCTGCACGATCCAGTCGCCGTCGTTCAGGGCGAACGGCAGCTTGCCCGCGAACATGTTCATCACCGGGCCCGCGGTGTCGGTCCACGCCACGGCGCCGCCCCGAACCACGAACGCGCGGCGCGAGCCATCACCTCCCGTCACACACACGCGCGTCTCCTCGCGCGCCAGGTCCGCGAGCTTTCGCGTGGGCCGCTCCTGCATGCTGCCGTCCGCGCGACGCAGCGCCACCTGCAGCGCGTCGCCCTTGTGGCGCACCACCAGCATGCCCGACTCGCCGGGCCGCACGAGCGACGCCGACTGCCCCGGCC
>JADLGX010000365.1 GCA_020849095.1 Candidatus Eiseniibacteriota bacterium | reverse complement strand
GTACTCCTGCATGAAGAGCTACTGCGTCGAGCACATGGGGATGACCGAGGACGTGGCGAGCAAGCGCATCCAGGCGGCGCGGGCGGCGAAGCGCTTTCCACGGATCTTCGGCTTGGTGGCGAAGGGTTGGCTGTCGGTCAGTTCCGTCGTCGTGCTGGCCGCGCACCTGACCGAGGTGAACGCGAACGACCTGCTCGACCTGGCCGCCGGCCGCACGCGGAGCGAGATCCAGTTCCTGCTCGAGACGCGGCTGCGCGGGGCGGCGCTGGAGCCCAACTTCCCGCTGGACGGGGCGGCCGCCGCCGCATGCCCCGAGGATGCCCCGGGGCATCCTGCTTTTGCTGGGGTTTCTTCGGATTCTGTAACATCGGCCCCGTCTCAGGATGCCCCGGGGCATGTGGCGCCGGGCTCAGCTCGGCGCCGCGGCCGGCTGGCGCCGAGCGCCGCGGGCGCCTGCGAAGTCCGGCTGACGCTGACGGCGGAAGAGCGCGAGGTGCTTCAGCAGGTGCAGGCGCTCGCGAGCCACACCGAGTGGGGATCCGATCCCGCGCTGGTCTATGCGAAGGCAATGAAGCTGTTCGCCGAGTACCTGCTGGCTCAAAAGCTGGGCAAGGGCACCGGCGATCCCGCGACTTCAGTCGGCAAGGGCCGACGCATTCCCATGGCGATCAAACTCGCTGTGTGGAAGCGCGATGGCGGCAAGTGCTCTTTCGTGGGACCCGACGGCCATCGGTGCGGCGAGACGCACCATGTGGACTTCGACCACATCGTGCCCGTGGCGATGGGCGGGTCCAACAAGCTCGAGAACGTCCGGCTGCTCTGCCACGCCCACAACCAGCACGAAGCCGAGCGCATCATGGGGCGCGACTATGTATTGGCGCAGCGCGAGAACGCGAAGCGCGATCGCGAGCTGGCGAAGCGCGCTCGTGAGCAGGCAAAGGCCTCAAAGCTCGCCGAGAAGGCGCGCGCCGCGGAGATCGCCGCCGCGAAGAAGGCGCGCATGCTCGAGCTGGTCCCGGGCCTGAGCGGCGTCGGATTTTCGCGAGAAGAGATCGCCGCGGCCGCCGAGCACTGCGAGAGCATCGCCGACGCCAGCGTGGACGATCGCATGCTGCTCGCGCTCCAGTTCCTGGGGCTCAACGTGGGGAGGCGCGAGTCGCCCGCTCCTGCCGGAGCCCCGTAACCGCGCGCCCCGGCAAGAGACCCACACGCGCGCCGCCCGCCATCCATGCGGCCGTCCATGCCCGCGAGCGCGCTCGGATTTCGCGGCCACCCCGCCCATGCACTAGAGTCCCGCGCAATGTTCGCCCGCAGCCGCCAGCTGTTCGCCTCCGCCATGTTCGTCCTGGACGCCGCCCTCGTGGCCGCGGCCTGGCTGGTGGCGTACTGGCTGCGCTTCTTCGCGCTGCCCATCGAGGCGCCACTGGGCGTTCCACCGCTGCGGCTCTACCTGTGGGCCTGCGCCGTCCTCGTGCCCATGTCGCTGCTGGTGCTGCGATCGTTCCGGCTCTACCGCTCGGCGCGCACGGCGCGGCTGGGGCACGAACTGCTCTCGCTCACGCAGTCGCTCGCCGTCACCTCGGCGCTGGCGGCGCTGGGCTCGTACCTGGTCCGCGGCGAACTGTCGCGACTGGTGATCATCCTCTTCTTCTTCACGGCCGTCGTGATGTTCACGCTCAGCCGGCTCGCGCTGCGCGCCTGGTTGCGATCTGTGCGGCGCAGCGGGCGCAACCTGCGCCACGTGCTCATCGTGGGCACCGGGCCGCTGGCCGAGCTGGTGCTCGAGAAGATCCGCCGCCATCGTGACTTCGGGCTGGCCGTGCACGGGCTGATCGCCGCCGATCCCGCCCTCGTGGGCACCGAGGTGCGCGGCGCGCCGGTCATTGGCGTCATCGACGACCTGCCGCGGCTCGCCGACGAGCAGGGCGTCGAGATCATCTACCTCGCGCTCTCGCGCCCCGAATGGCAGGCCGAGGAACGCGCGCTGCAGCTGCTGTCGGACAGCACGGCGGCCGTGCGGCTGGTGCCCGACCTGTCGCAGGCGTACCGGCTCAACCCCAGCGTCGAGGACTTCGACGGCATGCCCGTGGTGCTCGTGACCGAGAGCCCCGAGCAGGGCTGGAACGCGGTGGTCAAGCGCGCGTTCGACCTGGTGGGTTCCTTCGTCGGGCTGCTGCTCATCTCTCCCTTGCTCGCGCTGCTCGCGATCCTCGTGCGGCTCGATTCGCCGGGGCCCATCCTGTACACGCAGGAACGCGTCGGACTCAACGGCCGGCGCTTTCGCATGATCAAGTTTCGCAGCATGCGGGTCGGGGCTGACGCAAACCTTGGAGGCGCCGGAGGCGCCGGTTGGACGACTGTGGATGACCCGCGCCGCACCCGGCTCGGCGCCACGCTGCGCAAGCTGTCGCTCGACGAGCTACCGCAGCTGTGGAACGTGCTCGTGGGCGACATGAGCCTGGTGGGACCACGTCCGGAGCAGCCCGAGCACGTGGACCGCTTTCGTGCCTCGATCCCGCGCTACATGCTGCGCCACCACGTGCGCGCCGGCATGACGGGATGGGCCCAGGTCAACGGGCTGCGCGGCGACACGCCGCTCGAGGACCGCATCCAGTACGACCTGTACTACATCGAGCACTGGTCGCTGGTGTTCGACCTGCGCATCCTGCTGCTCACCGTGGGCCGGGTGTTCCGCGACGCCAGCGCGTACTGAAGCCGCCGCGACGCTTCAGCCCTGCATGGCCCGCACGTACGCCGCGCGCGTGAGCCGCGCCGTCTCCGCCCAGCGATAGCGGGCCGCGTGCTTCAGCCCGCGCGCGCTCATCGCCGCGCGCAGCTGGCCGTCGCCGAGAATCGCGAGCACGCGCGCGGCCCATTGCGCCGGGTCGTGCGGCGGGATCACCTCGGCGCCCCCTTCGGTCACCTCGCGCAGCGAGCCGCCGTCGCTCGACAACACCGGAGTGCCGCAGGCCATCGCCTCGATCGGCGGCAGCCCGAAGCCCTCGTAGAGCGAGGGCTGCACGTACAACGCGGCGCTCGCGTACAGCAGCCGCCCGGTCTCGCCGTCGTGCATGCCGCCCGAAAAACTCACCCAGCGCGACACGCCCAGCGCCTCGGCCTCGAGCGCCAGCGCATCACCGGCCGCCCAGGCTTCCCCCGACAGCACGAGCGGCGGGCGATCGCCCTCGCGCATGGCGGCCCACGCGCGCAGCAGCACGCTCAGGTTCTTGTGCCCCTTGCGCGCACCCACGTACAGCACGTAGCCCTGCGGCAGCCCGCGCGCCGCGCGGAACGCCGCGCACTCCGCGGCGCTCGCCGGGCGGTAGGTTTCGGAAACGCCCAGCGGCGTCACCACGATGCGATCCTCCGGGACGCCGAAACACTCGCGCAGGTCGTCGCTCGTGCGCCGCGAGTCCGCCAGCACCACGCGCGCGCGGCTCACG
>JADLGX010000364.1 GCA_020849095.1 Candidatus Eiseniibacteriota bacterium | reverse complement strand
TTCCTTTTCGGAGGAATGCCATGGGTCTCCTGATCAAGGGCGGCGAAATCGTGACCGCTTCCGACCGCTACGTCGCGGACATCCGCGTGGACGGCGGCACCATCACCGGCATCGGAACGAACCTGGAAGCGCGCACCGGTGACGAGACCCTCGACGCCGCCGGCAAGCTGGTGATGCCCGGGTTCATCGATCCGCACGTGCACATGGAACTGCCGTTCATGGGCACGGTGAGCGCCGACGACTTCGAGTCCGGCACCGCGTCGGGCATCGCGGGCGGCACCACCTGCATCATCGACTTCTGCATGCAGGGCGCCGGGCAGACGCTGCCCCAGGCGATCGAGGAATGGCACAAGCGCTCGGCCAAGGCGGTCACCGACTTCACCTACCACATGGCGATCACCAACTTCGGCCCGAACACCCCGGCCGAGATGCGCGAAGTGGTCGAGAAGCACGGCATCACCAGCTTCAAGGTGTTCATGGCGTACAAGGGCGCCATCATGGTGGACGACGGCCAGCTCTACCTGATCATGAAGGAAGCGGCCAAGCTGGGCGCCGTGGTCACCGTGCACGCCGAGAACGGCGAAGCGGTCTGGAACCTGCAGCGCGAGCTGGTCGCCGCCGGCTGCATGGGCCCCGAGTACCACCCGGTGTCACGCCCCAGCGCCATCGAGGGCGAGGCCACGGAACGCGCGCTGATGATGGCGCGCCTGCACGGCACCACCGCCTACATCGTGCACATGACCTGCAAGGAGGCCGTGCACGCGCTCGAGCGCGCCAAGCTGAGCGGCCAGCGCTGCTATGGCGAGACCTGCCCGCAGTACCTGCTGCTCGACGATTCCGTGTTCACCAAGCCCGACTTCGGCGGTTCGGCGTTCGTGATGAGCCCGCCGATCCGGCCCGGCCACGTGGGGCACCACGACGCGCTGTGGGCCGGCGTCGCCAACCGCATGCTCGACTCCATGGGCACCGACCACTGCCCGTTCACGCACGAGCAGAAGAAGGCCGGCCTGGGCGACTTCACCAAGATCCCCAACGGCGCCGCGGGCATCGAGGACCGGCTCACGCTCATGTATTCGTACGGCGTGCGCGGCGGGCACTTCGACGTGCAGCGCATGGTGGAACTGGGCAGCACCGCTCCCGCGCGCATCTTCGGTCTGGCGAAGAAGGGCTCGATCGCCGTGGGCATGGACGCGGACATCGTGATCTACGACCCCAGCGGTGAGGGCACGCGCAGCGCCAAGACGCATCACTCGCGCTGCGACCGCAACATCTTCGAAGGCTTCAAGACCTACGGCCACGTCGCCACGACCATCGTGAACGGCAAGGTGGCGTGGGACGGCAAGAAGCTCATGACCACGCGCGGCAGCGGGCGTTTCGTGACGCGCAAGCCCAGCCACTTCGCCCAGCACGCGGAGGTGAAGGTTTGAACCCGGTGACTTCCGCGCTGCCCGCGCAGCGCCTCGAAAGCCACATCGCCGACTCGAAGCCCAACTACATCCCGGGTGACGCCGTGGCCGAGGCGAACCGCTGCCTCTACTGCCACGACGCGCCCTGCGTGACGGCGTGCCCCACGGGCATCGACATTCCCACGTTCATCCGCAAGATCGGCACGGGCAACCTGACGGGTTCGGCGCGCACGATCCTGTCGGCCAACCTGCTCGGTTACTCGTGCGCGCGGGTGTGCCCGGTCGAGGCGCTGTGCGTGGGCGCGTGCGTGTACAACGCGTGGCACCGCAACCCGCCCATCCAGATCGGGCGGCTGCAGCGCTTCGCGGTGGAGTCGGTGTTCGCCAACGGCAGCGCGGCGACGCTGCTGAGCAAGGCCGCGCCCAACGGCAAGAAGGTGGTGTGCGTGGGCGCCGGCCCCGCCTCGCTCGCGTGCGCGGGCTACCTGGCGCTCGAAGGATGCAGCGTGACGCTGCTCGAGAAGCGCGCCATCGCCGGCGGGCTCAACGTGACGGGCGTCGCGCCTTACAAGATGGACGCGACCGGGGCGCTCGCCGAGCTGGCCTACATCCAGTCGTTGGGCGTGACGATCCAGACCGGTGTCGAAGTCGGCAAGGACGTGACTCCCGAGCAGCTGCTGAAGGACCACGACGCCGTGTTCGTGGGCGTGGGCCTGGGCGGCGACTCCAAGCTGGGCATTCCGGGCGAAGCCGGCCCGGGCGTGTTCGGCGGCGTCGAGTGGGTCGAGAAGATGAAGCTCGAGAGCGGATATGCGCTGGAGGGCGTCAGGCGCGCGGTGGTGATCGGCGGCGGGAACACCGCGATCGACGTCGTGCGCGAACTGGCCAAGCTGGGCGTTCCCGACGTGGCGCTGCTCTACCGGCGCACCGAGGCGGACATGCCAGGCTACAGGCACGAGCTGGAGCTGGCCCGCAAGGAAGGCGTGCGGCTCGTCGAACGCGCCGTGCCCGCGTCGTTCGTGCGCACGGGCGACAAGCTGGCGGCGGTGGCGCTGGCCGACGGGCGCGAGGTGGCGTGCGACCTGTGTGTCGTGGCGATCGGCCAGGGCAAGCTGGGCGCGCTCGTCTCGTCGTTCCCCGGCGTGGCCACTTCGGACAAGGGACTCGCGCTGGGCGAACCCATGACCGGCACCACGGGCAATCCCAAGGTGTGGGTCGGCGGCGACGTGACCGGCGGCGAGCTGGTGGTGACGGCGGCGCAGGACGGCAAGCGGGCGGCGCGCAGCATCGCCGCGGCGCTGGGCATCAAGGCGCGAGAGAACGCGCCCTATCTGGCGGGGCATCGGTAGACCGACTCAAATCCTTCGATCGAGATTCGCGAGGGCCACGAGAGCCCTTCCACTCGCCGGTCCTGGTGACCGGCCCGCACCCGAGAGTCCCGAATGGCTGACCTCTCCATCAACTTCGCCGGCATCCAGTCGCCCAACCCCTTCTGGCTCGCCAGCGCGCCGCCCACCAACACGGGCGACCAGATCATGAGAGCGTTCGACGCCGGCTGGGGTGGCGCCGTCTGGAAGACGCTCGGCGATCCCATCGTGGACACCTCGAGCCGGTTCGGCTCCATCGACGTGGGCAACTCGCGGATGGTGGGCTTCAACAACATCGAGCTCATCACCGACCGGCCGCTCGAGGTGAACCTGCGCGAGATCCGCGAGGTGAAGCGCAAGTACCCCAAACACGTCGTGATCGCGTCGCTGATGGTCGAGTCCAAGGAGGATTGGCGCGACATCATCAAGAGGTGCATCGACGCCGGCGCCGACGGACTCGAACTGAACTTCGGCTGCCCGCACGGCATGTGCGAACGCGGCATGGGTTCGGCGGTCGGCCAGGAGCCCGAAGTGCTCAAGGTGGTGGCCGGCTGGGCGGTCGAGTATTCGACCGTGCCCGTGCTGGTCAAGCTCACGCCCAACGTGGGCGACATCCGGGTTCCCGGCGTGGCCGCGGTTCAGGCCGGCGCGCACGGCCTGTCGCTCATCAACACCATCAAGAGCATCGTGGGCGTGGACCTCGACAAGATGGTTCCGTACCCGGTCGTGGGCAACCGCTCGACCAACGGCGGCTACTGCGGACCGGCGGTCAAGCCCATCGCGCTGCACATGGTCAGTTCGCTGGGCCGCGACCCGCGCGTGAACGTGCCCATCTCGGGCATCGGCGGCATCGCCACGTGGCGCGATGCGGCGGAGTTCATCGCCATGGGCTGCACCAGCGTGCAGGTGTGCACGGCGGTCATGCACTACGGATTCCGCATCGTCGAGGACATGATCGACGGCCTGTCGAACTTCCTGGACGAGAAGGGCATGAAGTCGGTCAACGAGCTTCGCGGCAAGGCGCTCGGCGCGTACAGCGAATGGGGCGATCTCGACCTCCACTACAAGGTCGCCGCGCAGATCGACCCCGAAAAGTGCATCGGCTGCGACCTGTGCTACGTGGCGTGCCGCGACACGTCGGTGTTCTGCATCCACACCGCGGGCGAGGAGCTGATCGCCGGCCATCGCGCCCCGACGCGCGACAAGGCCATCGCCAAAGCGACCGCCACCGGCGTGCACGTGCCGTGGGTGGACTGGGACGAGTGCACGGGCTGCAACCTGTGCTCTCTCGTCTGCCCGGTGCCCGGCTGCATCACCATGGTGGACGACACACGCGGCAAACCGTTCGAAAGCTGGAACGACCGCATCGACAAGGGGACGAACAAGGTCCCGGGCGGGCTGCGCGGCTGAGTCGGCGGTAGCGGCTGCCGCGGGCAGCCGCTACATTCCCGCCATGTTCGACTCGAAGGACGACTCCGAGGCCTTGCGCAGGCGGGCCCGCGAACTCGCGCGATATTCCGACTGGGAAGCCGAGCAGGAGGCCGGTCGTGAACGCACGCTCTCGGCCGACCTGGCCTGGCTCTGGGACGCTATCCTGCTGGCGCGCAGGCTCGCGCCCGACGAGGACACACTCGAGTCCGCGCGCGAGCGGGGCCGGCGGCGCGCCGCCATGCTCGCGGCGCTCTCCGTCCTGGACAGACCTGCCGCATGAACGCGCTCGAAACCGCGCTCGCGGAGCTGGCCGGCCGGCTCGAGTCCGCCGGCACGGCCTACATGGTGGTCGGAGGCTTCGCCAACCTCCAATGGGGCCGCCCCCGCCTCACCCAGGACCTCGACGTGACCGTCGCGACGACCGAGGCCCGTCTGCCTGAACTGCTGGCCGCCCTGGCGCCGGAGTTCCAAGCCCGAGCCATCGACCCCGTGGCATTCGCCCTCGAAACAGGCGTGGTCCCGATCACCTCGGTGAACGGCGTACTCGTGGACCTGATGATCGCCCGGCTCGCATTCGAGCACGACGCCATCGCACGGGCGCACTCACTTCCGGTCGGAGGTCGTCTCGTCCGCTTTGCCACGGCCGAAGACCTGATCCTCCAGAAGATCGTCTCCGAGCGCCTGCGTGACCGCGAGGACATCGAGGGAATCGTCCGCCGACAGCGCGGCAAGCTCGACCTGGAGTACCTGCGCCCCAGGGTCCGCGCACTGGCGGTCGCACTCGAACGACCGAACCTGCTCGAGGAGTTGGAACGGCTGCTCTGAGAGCAGCTACCTCGCCCGCTCGTACTGCTTCGGCCACGCCACGTCCGCGCCCAGTTCTCGCGCGGCGCGCAGCGGCCACTGGGGCTCGCGCAGCAGCTGGCGCGCGAGCAGCACCACGTCGGCGCGTCCGGCCGCCACGATCTCCTCGGCCTGCGCGGGTTCGGTGATCATGCCCACGGCGCCGGTGGCGATGCCCGCCTCGCGCCGCACCCGCTCGGCGAAGCCCACCTGGTAGCCCGGGCCCGCGCTGATTCGCTGCCACGCGACCGCGCCGCCACTCGAGCAGTCGACCAGGTCCGCGCCCGCTTCACGCAGGAGCGCGGCGAGCCGCACGGTCTGCTCGATGTCCCAACCGCTCTCGGCCCAGTCGCTCGCCGACACGCGCACCCACACCGGCAGATCGGCAGGCCACACGGCGCGCACCGCGCGCGTGACTTCGATCACCAGTCGCACGCGGTTCTCGAACGAGCCGCCCCAGCCGTCGTCGCGACGGTTCACGAGCGGCGAGCAGAACTCGTGCAGCAGGTAACCGTGCGCCGCGTGCACCTCGACGAACCGAAAGCCCGCCGCGAGCGCGCGCCGCGCGGCCACGCGAAACGCCTCGATCACGCGCGTGATCCCCGCCTCGTCGAGCGCGTGGGGCGCCGTGTGCTTGTCCGAGAAAGGCTCGGCCGAGGGCCCGTCGGGAATCCAGCCGCCGACGCCCGGAGGCAGCGCTCCCCCGCCCTGCCATGGCGCGGCGGTGCTCGCCTTGCGGCCGGCATGCGCCAGCTGGATCCCCGGCGCGCAACCCTGCGACTCGGAAAAGCGCGCGACTCGCGCGAGAGCGTCCACCTGCTCGTCGCTCCACAGCCCCAGGTCGCCGGGCGTGATGCGTCCCTCGGGCAGCACGGCCGTGGCCTCCACGAGCAGCGCGCCGGCGCCCCCGACCGCGCGCGCGCCCAGATGCACGAGGTGCCAGTCGTTCGCCACACCAGCGGTGGCGGAGTACTGGCACATGGGCGAGACCACGATGCGATTGCGGAACTCGAGCGAACGCTGGACGAACGGGGTGAAGAGCTGCGCGGACATGGCGGCACTCCGGGATCGCGGCGGGGAAGGCAGCGGAAAGGCCGCCAGCGTAGTGCAACTGGCGGCCTCCGGTGCAGCGGCAACGGGTCAGTGCTTCGCCGTGCCCGGCGCCACCATCTGGCCCTTGACCACTTCGGCCTTCGCGACCGGCGCGCCGTCCACCAGCAGGTTCGTGAACGGGATCGGCAGCCCGTCGGCATCGAACGGCTTGGGACCATTCTGCAGGTGGTAGTGAATGTGCGGCTCGCTGGTATTGCCCGAGTTGCCCACCAACCCCAGCAGCTGGCCGGCCTTTACGCGATCGCCCGTCTTCACGCGCAGGGACTTCGGCTGCATGTGCCCGAGCAGCGAGTACTCGCCGTTGCCGTGATCGATCACCACGCCATTTCCGATGGCGTTCTTCGCGTCGGTCTGGCCCGGTGCGTTGTCGGGCAGGCTGTCGCGCATCCACACGACCGTGCCCGCGCCCGGCGCCAGGGCCTTCTGGCCGTAGCACCAGTAGTCGGTCAGCGCCTTGCCGTCCCCCTTGTGCGTGCTGCCGTCCTTCACCATGAGCACGTCGAGGGCGAAGCGCTGGTCGCGCGTGGCGGCGTGGTAGTTCTGCGCCACCGTGCGCCCGCCCCACACCACGAACCACTCGCCCTCGAACGGCAGACGCAGCGCGGTCTTCGTGACGTACTCCAGGTGGCTGCTCGCATGCTCCTTGGGCGCGCCGCCCGCGGGCCTGGCGAACATGCCGGCCACGCGGCCGTCACGGTCGAACGTGAAGGTCATGGCGATCGGCACGGGCACCTTGGAGTACCGGCACGTGGCCACGTAGGTCCACGTGCCCGGAGCGGGCTCGCTGATTTCCTCGCTGACCACGGAATCGAGCGCACCCAGGCTGCCATTGATACTCACGAGCATTCCGGCGAAGCTGGCCGAGTCCTTCATGGCGGTGCGCATCGTGGAGCTGAGCTCGCCCCACATGGCCGTGGCGTCTCCGGCCTTCACGTGCCCCAGCATGACGCGGCCCTTGGCGGTGGCCGAGGGACCGTCGAACGCCGATGCGAAACCCGCCAGCAGGACGACGAACAGCGACGCGGCGAACGCCGCGAACCAGGACTGCTTCAAGGATGAACCTCCGGGGAAGGACTCGGGACTGATCGTGCCGTGATTTTCGGCAGCGCGGCCGGAACTGCATGCTAACCTGCGCGCCACCTTTACCGTGCCGGCGGGCATTTTGTTGCATGTCCGCGCGAATGAGCGTCGAACCGAGAGGAATGAGATGGCCGCCCACCGCTCGATGGACGTGATCCGCCACCCCGATGGCCGCGTCGAACTGACCGATGCCACGGCGCTGCACGCCAGCCCGCTCTTCAACGAGGACCTGGCGCCGGTGCCGGTCGCCAAGCGCGACTGGACCACCTACAACTACGCAGCGCTGTGGATCAGCATGGCGCACTGCATTCCCACCTACATGCTCGCCTCCGGGCTCATGACGCAGGGCATGAACTGGTGGCAGGCGCTGTTCACCATCCTGCTCGGCAACACCATCGTGCTC
Organism: Candidatus Eiseniibacteriota bacterium; assembly: GCA_020849095.1. GTDB lineage: Bacteria > Eisenbacteria > RBG-16-71-46 > RBG-16-71-46 > RBG-16-71-46 > CAIXRL01. The sequence continues at coordinate 8,708 of JADLGX010000364.1, read as the reverse complement.
GCGCCCATCCTGCTCAATTCGCACCCGGGCACCAAGTACGGAATTCCGTTCCCGGTGTTCGCACGCGCGGCCTACGGCACCGCGGGCTCCAACCTGCCCGCGCTCATGCGCGCGCTGGTCGCCTGCGGCTGGTTCGGCATCCAGGCGTGGATCGGCGGCGAAGCGCTGCAGACGTTCTTCGCCGTGCTCGTGCCCGGCTGGGCGGGGCTGCTCGGCCCCGGCTTCGCCGGCCACACCGGCACCGAGTGGCTGAGCTTTCTGCTCTTCTGGGGGCTCAACATCGGCATCATCTACCGGGGCATGAACCTGCTGCGCATCGTCGAGAACTGGTCGGCGCCCTACGTGCTGGTGGTGACCGCGATCCTGCTGGTGTGGGCGGTCAAGGCGGCCAATGGCTTCGGCCCGCTGCTGTCGCAGCCCGGCAAGTTCGACACGTTCGCCGAGTTCCTGCCGGTGTTCATTCCCTCGCTCACAGGCATGATCGGGTTCTGGGCCACGCTGTCGCTCAACATGCCCGACTTCACGCGCTTCGGGCGCAGCCAGCGCGAGCAGGTGATCGGCCAGACCGTGGCGCTGCCCACCACGATGTTCGCCTTCGCCGCCATGGGCGTGCTCATCACCAGCGCGAGCGCCATCCTGTACGGCGAGCCCATCTGGGATCCGGTCAAGCTGGTCGGTCACTTCACCAACCCGTGGATCGTCGGCTTCGCCATGTTCTCGGTGGTGGTGGCCACGCTGGCCGTGAACATCGCCGCCAACGTGGTGTCGCCCGCGAACGACTTCGCCAATGCGCTGCCGAAGTACATCAACTTCAAGACCGGCGGGCTGATCACCGGGCTCATCGGCATCGCCATGCAGCCGTGGCGGCTGCTCGCCGACCCCACGGGCTACATTTTCACGTGGCTGGTCGGATATTCGGGCGGTCTCGGCTCCATCGCGGGCGTGCTCATTGCCGACTACTGGATCGTTCGCCGGAAAGAGCTCAACCTGGGCGACCTCTACCTGCCCGGCGGCGAGTACGGCGGCTGGAGCATACCCGCCGTGGTCGCGACGATCGCCGGCTGCGCGCTGGCGTGGGGCGGGCTGGTGTTTGCGCCCCTGCGTCCGCTCTACGACTACGCGTGGTTCGTGGGCTTCTTCGCGGCGGGGCTGATCTACGTGGGAATGAAAGGCGCCGCCGCCAGGCCGGCCGCCGTCCGATGAGCGCGCGGCCCGAGGCCGCGCCCATTCTGTTCTATGACGGTGACTGCGGGCTCTGCGCCCGGTCCGTGGCCTGGTGCCTCGCGCACGACCGCCACGCGACACTGCGCTATGCGCCGCTGCAGGGCGAGACCTACGCGGCGCTCGACGTGGCGGACCGGCCCCGCGACCTCGACACGGTCGTGCTGCTCGAGAACGGCCGGCTGCTCACGCGCAGCGACGCCTTGCTGCGCGTGCTGGCGATCGTCGGCGGACCTTGGTTCGTTCTTGCCAGACTCGGCAGCCTCGCGCCTCGCGCGCTGCTCGAGGCCAGCTATCGCTTCGTCGCGAAGCGCCGCCTCGGTTGGTTCGGCACCGCGGACAGCTGTCGGATGCCGAGCGCCGACGAAAGGGCGCTGTTCCTGCCCTGATGAGCGGCTACGCCCCCACCTTTGCGCGGTACGCCGTGAGCGCCGCGTCCAGAATGCGCATCGAGCGCTCCAGCTTGGGCACCTCGAGCACGTAGGCCAGCCGCACTTCGTCGCGCCCCAGGCCGGGGGTGGCGTAGAAGCCGTCGAGCGGCGCCACCATGACGGTCTCGCCGTCGAGCGAGAACTCGCTCAGCAGGTAGATGGCGAACGCGTTGGCGTCCTCCACGGGCAACCCGGTGCACACGTAGAACGCGCCCTCGGGCTTGCGCACCCGGATCCCGTCGATGGCCGACAGTCCGGAGAACACGACGTCGCGCCGCTTCTGGTACTCGGCGAGCACGCCCTGCGTGTACGACGCGGGCACTTCGGTCAGCGCCGTGCAGGCGAATTGCTCGATCGTGGGCGGGCACAGCCGCGCCTGGCCGAAGCGCAGGATCGCCGACATGAACTCGCGGTTGCGGCTCACGATGCAGCCGATGCGCGCGCCGCAAAGCGAGTAGCGCTTGCTCACGCTGTCCACCACGATCGCCAGCTCGTTCATTCCTTCCAGCGTGAGCAACGAGCGGCTGGTCTTGCCGTCGTAGGTGAACTCCCGGTAGACCTCGTCGGCGATCAGGAAGATGCCACGGTCGCGGCAAATGGCGGCGAGCATCCCGATCTCGGCGTCGGTGTACACCGTGCCGGTGGGATTGTTGGGCGAGCAGATGAGCATGGCGCGCGTGCGCGGGCCGATCTTCGCCTCGATCGAGGCGCGATCGGGCAGGTGATAGCCGTCGGCGCCCGAAGTCGTCACCGGCACGCATTCCACGCTGTTGAGCGCGGCGAAGCCGTTGTAGTTGGTGTAGAAGGGCTCGAACACGATCACCTGGTCGCCGGGATCGCACAGCGCGCCCATCGTGAACTGGATCGCCTCGCTTCCGGCCGTGGTGACGAAGATCTCCTCGGCCGAGAGCTTCGCGCCGACTCCCGCGTAGTAGGTGCGCAGCGCCTCGATGTACTCGGGCAGTCCCTGCGACGGGCCGTACGGAACGTAGGGCGCCTTGTACTCGCGAAGGCGGCGAAGGATGGCTTCGGGCGTGGGAATGTCGGGCTGGCCGATGTTCAGGCCGTGCACTTCGAGCCCCTTGGCACGGGCGGCGACGGCGTAGGGCGCCAGGCGTCGAATCGGCGACGCCGGCATGATCGCGGCGCGCTGGGAAAGTCGGATGGGATTGGGCACGGGAGCCTCCGGGTGGTTTTGACCCCTCGACTCTATCCCGTGTCCCGAAGGGTCCGCCACTCGGCGGCCCCGGCGCTCAGGCCGCTTCGCGCCAGCGCTCGAGCAGTTCCACCAGCTGGCGAGACGAGACGTCGAAGAGCGAGTCGGGCGCGATCGCGGCGCGCGCCTCGTCCAGCCGCTTCTCCTGCACCAGCTTCACGACGCGTCCCGCCTCGCGATGGAACCACGAGTGCATCTCCAACACGCTCAGGCACCCTTCGTCCGCCCGCGACTCCACCGGCAGATCGTGAAGCCAGCGCCCCAACTCGCACTGGTCGTCGCGTTCGATCTCGGCGGGATCCCCTTCGCAGCGGCCCGATGTCACGGCCTCGGCGAGCCGGCTGCGCCACTGGCCGTGTACGGCGATCGCCCGGTCCACTTCGAGGGCATGCTGGTGCAGCAGATCGCGCAGCAGTCCCAGCATCCTGTCGTGGTCGCTCATTCCGCCATCCCCTTCTGGGTGCGGACCGCGGACGTGGGGGACTCGTCGTCTGCCGCTCCGACGGTGGTTTCGACAACACACCGCTCCGGCTTGAGGAACCAGAACGGCTGCCCGGCCGCGAACATCGGCCGGGCAGCCGTTGGTGGAACGCCGCGCGTCAGCGTCCGATGAGCGGGAACTCCAGGCCGGCCAGTACCTGCACGCTGCCGTTCTTCAAGTCACCACCAAAGGGCAGCTTGGAGACATCCGCGAGTCCCTGCTCGTAGCGAGCCTCGAACGTCCAGTTCAAGCCGCCCGCGGGCAGCCGCAGCCCGGCGCCCACCGCGATGCCGTAGTCGAGCGACTCGATCTGGTCGCTGTCCAGCGACACCCCGACGAGACCCGTGGTCTTGAGCGTCTCGCTGATCTTGAACGCCACCGTCGGCCCGGCCTCGAGCATGAGTCGCGGACTGCCCGGCGCGCCCGTCTGCAGCCGGAGCAGCAGCGGCACTTCGACGTAGTCGATGTCGATTCCCGTCTCGATCTTGCCGAACGAGAGCCCGCCCACGACCACGTTGGTCGAGGTGAACGTCGAGCCCTTGCGCAGCCACAGCAGTTCCGGCGCGAACGCCACGTTGGGGCCCAGGTCCACCGCCAGCGACGCGCCGGCGCCGACTCCCGAGCGCCACTTGAGGTCGGCGAGGCTGGAACCAAGCTGCGAGGTGGTGATGCCGGCCTTCAGCCCCAGCGTGACGGCAGCCTGGGCGGAAGCGGCATTCAGCGAGACGGCGAGCGGAAGCGCGAGCAGGAACAGGGCGAGTCTGCGGTTCATGGGATCTCCGAGAGTGGGTGAATCCACGCCGGGGAGCGTGTCTAGTGCAGGCGCTTGCGGCGGTTCCGCACGAAGTCGCGGAACACGTAGGCGCCGATGTTCTGCGGATCGGTTTCGTAGATGCGGCCGTGGTTCAGTTCGGTCAGCTTGCGTACGAACTCGAGCAGCACGTGGTCCGCCGCCAGCATGAACGTGGTGATGGTGATGCGCTTGCGGCGACACTGCACCGCCTCTTCGAGCGTCTTGTTGACGATCTTGGGATCGAGCCCGAACGGATTCTTGTAGAGCTTGCCGAACTCGTGGATGCAGCTGGGCTTGCCGTCCGTGATCATGAAGATCTGCTTGTTCACGCCCTTGCGCGCCGCCAGGATGCTGCGCGCCATCTGCAGACCCGCGCGCGTGTTCGTGTGGTACGGCCCCGCCTGGATCGCGAGCAGGTCGCCCAGCTTCACCTGCCGCGCGTCGTCCCCGAAGAGCACGACGTCGAGCGTGTCCTTGGGATACCGCGTCTGGATGAGCTGCGCCAGCGCGAGCGCGATCTTCTTGGCCGGCGTGATCCGGTCTTCGCCGTACAGGATCATCGAGTGGCTCACGTCCACCATGAGCACGGTGGCGCACGCCGAGGCGTTTTCCTGTTCGAAGACCTCGAGGTCCTCCTCGCCCAGCGTGAGATCGTCGATGCCCTGGCGCTTGACCATGTTGCTCACCGAGCCGAGCGGATCGAGGTTGGCGATGTCGTCGCCGAACTGCCACGGCCGCGTCTCGGACAGGCGCTCGCCGCCCTTGCCGGCGACCGGCGTACGGTGATCGCCGGGTCCGCCCGCGCGCAGCGACGAGAAGATCTCGTTGAGCGAGTCCTGTCGGATTCGGCGCTCGCCCGAGGGCGTGATCTGGAATCCCTGCGGCGTGCGTTCGGCCTCACCGGTCTGCTCGAGCAACTTCTTGAAGTCCTCGATGCCGAACTTGTCGTCGAGAAAGCCGTATTCGCGCCCGAAGTGCTCCATCCACTTGAGCGCCTCTTCCACGTCGCCACCCGTCTGGAGCAGCAGGTTGCGGTAGATCTCCATGAGCTGGCGGATGCGCTCGATGTCGTCGGGCCCGGGGCCCTGCCAGCGGGTGTAGTCGAATCTCATGCGCGCACCTCCGCGCCGGCCCGCCTCGCCAGCAGCATCGCGTAGCCGGGATTGCCCGTGCGCGGCTCGCGGCCCTGCTCGGCCAGCTCCAGTCCCGCGGCGGCGAACCACGCGCGGTAGTGCTCGGCGGCCCCGTGGCTGTAGTACATCTGCGCGCCGCGCACGCCCCGCCAGTCGGACTCGACCCCGGTCCAGGGCTCCTGCCCCACCGTGGCGATGATCCAGCCGCCGGGCGCCAGCCAGCCGGCCATGCGCCGGATGAGCGAAGGCTGCTCGGGCAGCGGCACGTTGATGATGGAGTAGAACGCGGTGATCGCATCGAAGCTCGCCGGCGCATAGTCGAGCGCGGTCATGTCGGCGCACTCGAAGCGGGCGGCCGGCACCAGCGCGCGCGCGCGCTCGATCTGCACGGGCGACAGGTCCACTCCGGTCACGGCGAACCGGGCGGCCAGCTCACGGGCCACCGGCAGCCCGTTGCCGCAGCCCACGTCCAGGATGCGCGCGCCGTCTGTCAGGCGGCGCACGAAGCGCCCCAGCCAGTACTCGTAGCGCGAGCCCGCGAGCGCGAACTCGTCACCGCGGTACGCGTGCGACGCCAGTTCGTAGCCGCGCAGCACGATTCCACGAGGGTCGGTGCGGACGCCGTCGGTTCCCGTCATGCGAACCTCAGTCGTCCCCGAGCCCGGACAGCATGCTCTTGAGCATGTCCTTGTACTCGGTCACCGCGGTGTCGGTGCGCTCGCGCGAGAGCATCGAGCTCTGATGCATGCCCTCGAGCACCAGCTCCATCGCCACGGCCTGCTCTCCGGCATTCGCCGGCTCGAGGTACTTGGACGCCAGGCCCGCCAGACCCATGACGCGCTCGAGTTCGGAGGCGAACGCCGCCGACGGCATGTCGTCGCCGATCCGCAACGGCTGCCCGCCCGCGAACCACTCGAGGATCGGCCGGTACTCGCTGGCCGCCTGCGCCTCGGGCTCCGGCGCGGACTGCCCGCGGCGGCGTCCCTTGGCCTTGAACGCGTCGGGAAAGCGCTGCTGGAAGACGGCCTTCACGCCCCGGCCCAGCAGAGCACGCGCCACGGCCATCGCGCCCTCCTGCTCGCCCTCGAGCACCAGCTCCACCTTGCCGCTCACCGCGCTGACCGCGTTCTGCAGGTCGCACACGCGCGTGACCACGGACTTCTCGCCCGTTCGCAGCGCGCGGCGCTCCGCGTTGCTGACCAGGTTCTCGAGCAGCGCGATCGGCAGCCGCGCCGACACCCCCGAGTTCTGGTCCACATACTCGCTCTTGCGCGCCTGGATGGCGACCTCCTCGACCAGCTCGCGCATGAACTGCGGAATCACCACGTCCACGCCGGAGTCGCGATGCCCCCACGCCTCCTGCGACGTGATCGCCATGCCCTGCTCGCGCGTGAGCGGGTAGTGCGTGATGATCTGCGAATTGATGCGGTCGCGCAGCGGCGTGATGATGTTGCCGCGGTTCGTGTAGTCCTCGGGATTGGCCGAGAACACCACCGCCACGTCCAGAGGAATGCGCACGGGAAAGCCGCGGATCTGGAAGTCCTTCTCCTCGAGGATGTTGAGCAGGCCCACCTGGATGCGCGGCTGCAGGTCGGGCAGCTCGTTGATCGCGAAGATGCCGCGGTTGGTGCGCGGCAGGATGCCGTAGTGGATGACGCGCTCGTCCGAGTAGTCCAGCCGCAGCGTGGCGGCCTTGATGGGATCGATGTCGCCGATCAGGTCGGCAATGGTCACGTCGGGAGTCGCCAGCTTCTCCTGGTAACGCTCGTCGCGGTGCATCCAGCGGATCGGCGCGGCGTCGCCGTGCACCTCGATGGCCTGACGCGCGTGGTGCGTGAGCGGCTCGAACGGATCGCTGTTGAGCGGGCAGCCGTCGATCGCCGGCACGAACTCGTCGAGGAACTGCGCGAGCGAGCGCAGCAGCCGGGTCTTGGCCTGGCCGCGCAGCCCGAGCAGGATGAAGTCGTGCTTCGAGAGCAGCGCGTTGACGATCTGCGGCTCGACCGTGTTCTCGTAACCGACGATGCCGGGGAACATTTCGTCCCCCGCGCGCAGGCGCGCGATCACGTTGGCGCGCAGCTCGTCCTTGACGGTTCGCGGCCGGTATCCGGTGGCCTTGAGTTCACCCAGCGTGCGGGCACGGGTCATCGGGGCGGTTCTCCCTGGCAGGTGCGTAGACGGAGGGCAGCGGGCCGCCGGAGGGGGGGCGAATCGGGCGGGCGCGCACCATAGAACAAGTTCGGCGATCCGGCATTCAGGATGCCGGATCGCCGGGGGCGGTGCGAAAGTTTCTCGGAACTACACGTTGCGGTGGCAGCTGTAGCAGGACGTGGGCGTGTAGGTGTAGCCGTTCTCGCCCTGGTGCTCGCGGTCCACGTCCGTCTTGTTGCTGTGCTCGTGGCAGTTCGTGCAACTGAATGCGTTGTAGTTGTTCGAGTTCGTGTGGCAGCTCGAACAGTCCAGTGACCATCTGCCGCTGTGCTTGCCCGAGTAGATCTTGAAGTACGACGCGTCGTGGCTGGTCATGCGGGCGTTGGCCCACGCGGTCGTGTTGTGGCAGGTGGAGCACTGCGCCGAGTTGAATCCCGCCGCCACGTGGTTGGGATTCGTGGGACCGGTCCAGTCGGTCTGGTGGCAGGACAGGCAGGCGGTGGGCTTGCCGTCGTAGACACCGTCCGAGTGGCAGCTGTTGCAGGTGGTGGCGATGTGCGCGCCGGTCAGCGGGAACGACGTCGTCGCATGGTTGAAGGAGGCGCCCGACCAGGTCGTGGTCGTGTGACACGTGCTGCATGCCGACGTGGGGAATGCGGCGCTGGTGTGCGTGGGAACCGCGCCCGTGTAGTCGCTGTTGTGGCACGAGATGCACGCGGTGGGCTTGCCGTCGTACACGCCGTCCCCGTGACAGCTGTTGCAGGCCACGGCCTGGTGCGCGCCCGTCAGGGCGAAGCTCGTGGTGGAGTGGTTGAATACGGCGCCCGCGAACGTGGTCGTGTTGTGGCAGGTGGCGCACGACGCGGCGGAGAACCCGGACGTCAGATGGTTCGGGGTCGCGGTGTTGTAGTCGTTCGTGTGACAGGACATGCAGTCGGTCGGCTTGTTGTTGAAGACGTTGTTGGAGTGGCAGCCGTTGCAGGTGGTGCCCATGTGCGCGCCCGTCAGCGGGAAGCTCGTGGCGGAGTGATTGTAGGTGGCGCCGGTCCACCGCGTGGTCGTGTGGCAGGTCGAGCACTGGCTGCTGGCGAAGCCGGCCGCCGTGTGATTGACCGTCGCGCCCGAGTAGTCGCTGCTGTGGCACGAGAAGCAGGCGGTGGGCTTGCCGTCGTACACGCCGTCGCCGTGGCAGCTGTTGCAGCCGACGGCCTGGTGCGCGCCCGTCAGCGCGAAAGACGTGTTCGAGTGGTTGAACACCGCGCCGGACCACGTCGTCGTGTTG
>JADLGX010000363.1 GCA_020849095.1 Candidatus Eiseniibacteriota bacterium | reverse complement strand
CTGGGACAGGACCCGGACCTGCCGCCCGATTTCGTGAACCAGGTGTGGAAGAACATCGAGGAGTACCAGACCTATCCCGCCGGCATGCGCATCATGCTGCGGCGCGCCAGGACGGTGGAGCCGCGCATCGTGGCCATTCTTGCGCGCCACCGCCTGCCCGCCATGGTCAGCTACGTGGCGTGGGTCGAGAGCGACCTGGATCCCACCAAGCGCAGCCCGGCCGGGGCGCTGGGGCTGTGGCAGCTGATGGAGGCGACCGCGCAGGAGAACGGACTGCGCGTGAGCGACGATCCGGCGCAGGACGAACGCACCGACGTGGACAAGTCCACCAACGCCGCGGCGCGCTACCTGTCCACCATGCTCAAGGACCAGGGCCCCGAGTACTTCATGCTCGTGTTGGCCTCGTACAACCGCGGGCACAACGCGCTCAAGTCGGCCAAGCAGAAGGTGAGCGAGCCCATGCTCAGCTCGACGCGCAAGTACTGGTACCTGGTCGAGAACAAGCTGCTGCCCGAGGAAACCCGCAACTACGTGCCCAAGATCCTCGCCGTCCGCCTGATCGCCGAGTCGCCCGAGCGCTTCGGGTTCCAATAGGGGTTCCATGCGACGACTGCCCTCGCTGTTCCTGCTCGTCCTGCTGATCGCCGGAGCGCTCGCCGCCGGCGCCGCGCCGTCACACGCCGGCGCCGCCACGCAGCTGGCGATCGACCACGTCTTCGTGAAGGGCGCCGAACACCTGGTGGTGGTGCGCGCCACGGACGACGAAGGCAAGCCCGTCGCCCAGCTCGAGAAGTCGTTCGAGATCTCCGCCGACGGCAAGGGCGTGGGCGACATCCAGGTGCGCTCGCCGTTCGGGGCGGCCGGGCCGCGCACCGTGGTGGTGGTCGTGGACGGCGAAATGCTGCGCCCCTCGAGCGACGCGCGCGCGTTCGTCGAAGGCACGCTGCAGGCGCTGGCCGCGCAGCTGGCGGGCGACGATCACGTGGTGCTGCTGAGCGCCGGGCCCAAGGTGCTGCGCCGCGAATGGAAGGCGGCCGAGCTCAAGGGCGCCACCGGCGACGTGCGCGAGCTGGCGCAGGACGGCGGCGCGCTGCTGTTCGACGCACTCGAGGAGGGCGCGCGCGAAGCCGCCCGGGCCCGCACGCTGTCGTCCGGGCTGGTGATGCTGCTGACGCACGGCTCCGACGCGGGCAGCAAGCGCCGCACCTCCGACGTGCTGGCGCGCGCCACCGTGGGAGAGGGCGTCACGTCGGTCGCGATCGCTCTTCTCGACGGCGCCACCGCGCCCTCGTCCGCCGACCGGCTCGACCGGCTCGCGGGCGTCACGCACGGGCTGCTGCGCCGCACGACGGCCATGGGCGGCGCGGCGAGCGACTTCGTGGCCTCCGCGCTGGCGCTGGCCACGCGCTACGAACTGCGGTTCACCCCGATCGGCTGGGATCGCGGCGAGGACCGGCACGAGCTCGAGATCTCGCTCGAGGGCGACGGCGCGAAGGTGGCCACCTCGCAGGGCTACCGGCTCTCCGAGGTGTCGGTGGCGCCGTGGTGGAAGAGCCTGTGGGTGTGGGTGGTCATCGTGCTCGCGGCGGGCGCGGGATTCCTCGTGGTGCTGCTGTCGCGCCGCCGCTCGATCGGGCTGCTCGTGATCGCCGGCGGCGAGGACGACGGCACGTGGTTCGAGCTGTTCGAGCTGCCGCTCACGCTGGGCTCGGCGCTGCAGAACGACATCCTGCTGGCCGGCGAAGGCGTGTCGCGCAATCACTGCGTGATCGAGCGCGAGGGGCGCAGCGTGGTGCTCGTGGACACGAACTCGGAAAAGGGCACGTTCGTCAACGACACGCGTGTCCGCCGCCAGGTGCTCGAGGACGAGGACCGCATCCGGATCGGCGAGGACTTCGAGCTCGTCTACGAAGCGCGCCGCTGACCGCAGCATGACACGCGACACCCGGCGACGAACGGCGCGAGATTCCGCCGTCACCGCGGAGCCCGCGCAGGCCGCCGCGCAGCCGGAGCCGGTCCCGTCCGCGCCGTGGGCGGGCCGCGCGGCCTTCGCCCTGGCGATCCTGTGCGGCGTGCTGCTGGCCGCGCTCGCGTTCGGCCCGCACTCGGTGGCGGACCAGTATGCCGAGACCGACTTCATCGGCGGCTACGCCGCCGGCGCCCGCGCCATCCAGGCCGGTCGCCTGGACGCCGCGCGCTTCGGGGTCACCGGCCCGGTGTACGAGCTCACGCTCGCGGCCGCGGCCACGCTGGTACGGAACATGGAGGTGGCGGGCAAGCTGCTGTCCCTGCTGGCCGCATGCGGCACGCTGCTGCTGTGGTTCCGCCTGGTCGAGCGGCGCGCGGGCGCGGTCGCCGCGCTGTGGACCTCGGCGTTCCTGCTGACCAACCCCATCTTCGTGCGCTACGGCTCGTCGCTCACCACCGACATGCTCGCCAGCCTCACGCAGGCCGCCGCGCTGTACGCGCTGTTCGGCCGCCACGGCCGGCGCGCGCTGCCATGGGCGGGCGTGCTCACCGCCGTCGCGATCCTCACGCGCTACAACGCCGTCTACCTGCTGCCCGCCGCGCTGTGGAGCGGCGCCGGGCGCGACGCTCGCGCCCCCCGCGGCGCCGGAGGCGCCGGCTCCGCCGTCATGAGCCTGCTCTCGTTCGTGGCCGGCTTCGCCGCGGTCGCCGCGCCATGGCTGGTGTTCTCGATCGCGCAGGGACACGTGCCCGGAGAGGCGCTCATCCACGACTTCGCGTTCGGCGCGTTCGCGCAGGGCCAGGGCATCTCGTGGGACGAGTACGCCTCGCGCCTGCAGCCGGGCTTCCGCTCGCTCGGCGACGTGCTGAACCACGACCCGGCGGCGCTGCGCGGGCGGCTGCTCGGGAACCTCGTGAGCCACGCGCGGCTCGACGTGGAGCGCGTGCTGTGGCTGCCGGCGGCCATCGCCTGCGCGGTGGGCGCGCTCTTTTCGCTCGCGGGCGGCACGTGGCGGCGCATGCTGCCGCTGTGGGCGGCCGGCCTGCTGCTGTACCTCAGCCTGGTGCCGGTCTTTCACTCCGAGCGCTATTCGCTCGCGCTGGTGCCCTTCTACCTGTCGTTCGCGGGCATCGCGGTGGCCGCGCCCGTGCGCGCGCTGCGCCCGCGCGGCTGGCCGCCGGCGCCGCAGTGGGCTCTGGCCCTGGCGGCGCTCGCGCTGTCGGCGTGGGTGTGCGCGGGCTACCAGCGCCAGGTGCT
>JADLGX010000362.1 GCA_020849095.1 Candidatus Eiseniibacteriota bacterium | reverse complement strand
GGTGCTCGCGGGCGAGCGTGCGCTCCACCTCGACCAGGTCGGCGTCCTCGGAGACCTGGGATTCCCACGGCATGGACCAGATCCACTGCAGATAGGCGCGAACCTGCGCCGCCTCGGGCGCCCCCGACGGCATGCGGCGCAACCGGTCCATCTCGCGCTGCGACTGGCGCGCGACCTCGGTGGGCAGCGGCGCCTTCGGCATGGGCCCGTTCACCGGACGCTCTTCGTCGCGCTGCCGCGCCGGAGGCGCGTCGAGACCCGAAGTCGCCCGCAGTCCGCGCGTGGAACGCTTGGCAGCCAGGGGGCGAGTGCGCGCGGGACGGGTCATGGGAACTCCGGTGCGGTGGGCGATGGATGGGGCTCGTCGGGACGCGGCGGCCGGGACTGCTCCACTGCCGCTCTCATGCAATTCGGTTGCCTGCGCGACTTTCCGCAGGGGGCGCCCGGCAGTTGGCGCTCAACTGGTTGTGTCCGCGGTCCTTGGCGGCAGCACATGGCGAAAACGCGCGGCGACCATGGCGAAGCGTGTGCGGCTGGGGCGCTTGCGCGACGGTCGCCGGAATGGACGCGGCGACCACGCCGTGCGCGATGCAAGGCGCCCGTGCAAAACCGAAAGCCCCACTCTTGCGAGCGGGGCTTTCGGCGCGAGCGAAGCCGTTCGGCTTCGTTGCTGTTGCTGCGAACTACCGGTAGATCGACTTCAGCGAGCCCCACGTGCGGTTGGCAGCCGGGGTCGCGAGGCAGCCGGTGTTGGCCGGCGAAGCCGAGTTGCGCGGCACGAGCACGCCCATCGTGAAGTCGGCCGAGTTGTTGTCGGTGTCCACGGTGCCGTCGCCGTTGCGGCCGGCGCCCAGGTTGATGCTCATCGCGGGCGTCGCGGCAACCTCGGAGCAGTTCGCCGTGCCCCAGGAAACCTTGTCGACCAGCGTGCCGGGAAGCTCGGCGCCGCAGGCGAGGTTCGTGTTGACGGCGCTGAAGAGGGCGACCTTGCCATTCGTGCCGCCCATGGCCAGCGTGCCGAAGTAGTCGGCCGTGACCGGCAGCGCAGCGCCACCGGCGGACGCCGTGCCGAGCTGCACGAGGACGTAGCTGCAGGGCGCGATCGAGGCGCCGACCGGGAACGTGAAGATGTTCGTGCCCGAGCTGCCCCAGCTGCCCGTCGCCGAGCCGTACTCGATCGTGTAGCCGGACAGGTTGATGGCAGCGCCCGAGTTGTTGAAGACCTCGACGTAATCGACGTTGTACGTGGCCGTCGCGGTGGCCGAGCCGCCGCCGCCCCACGCCTGGCTGATGCGAAGCGCGTTCGCCGCGAAGGCCGGAGCCGCCGCCATGGCGACGACAGCCGTGAGACCCAGAATGGTCACAAGCTTCTTCATGAGTAGTCTCCCTCTTGGGATGTTGGGCGAGATGTCTTCCCACGCTGCAGAGGGAAGCCCCGCGGTCATGTCCCTTCGAGTTTCCGACCCGCTGTCCGCGGAGAGCGGGGAGGCCGGGGGATCGAAGGTGGTGGTTGCCGAAAGAAAGGATAGGCGAGCGCAAGTGCGGGCGACAAGAGGAGTTTCAATTCCGTGCCCATTGTTCACCCGCCGGAAACGCAGTTCGCAATGGCCGACCGTCGGGCCGGCTTACGGTTTCTTGGCGAGCCGCCCGGCCCGGACCCAGGTATGGACCCCGTTGGCCACCAGGAAGATCGCGAAACCCCGCGCCAGAGTGGCCTGCGGCAGCGATTGGACCAGGCTCGAGGCCAGCGGCGCGCCGATCGCGGCCCCCAGGGCCAGATAGGGCACCAGGCGCAGTACCACGTTTCCGTGACGGTGGTGCTCCATGGCCCCGAACGGGGCGGTCACGAGGATCACCGCCAGCGAGGTGCCCTGCGCCACCTGCTGGGACTCGCCGAACAGCAGGGTCAGGGCGGGCACGGCGAGGATTCCGCCCCCCACGCCGAGGAAGCCCGACAGCAGGCCGACCGCGGCTCCCACGCCGAGAATGGCCGCCAGTCGCCACGGCCCGGCCAGCAGTTCGTCGCCCCCCGGAACCGGCGCCTTCCAAAACAGCCGCAGCGCCACGACCAGCAGGAACAGCGCGAATGCCTTGGTCAACGCGCCCTTGCTCACCCGCGATGCGCCGCGCGCTCCGAGCCGGGCGAACAGGACGCTGGCCAGTCCCATGATGGCGGCGGTGGTCCAGTCCACGTGGCCATGCATCCCGTAGACGACCAGTCCGGTGATGGCCGTGGCGCCGATGGCGGCGAGCGACGTGCCGTGCGCCTGATGCTGCGTGAGCGCGAAGAGCCCGGTGAGCAGCGGCACCAGGATGATGCCGCCACCGACCCCGAAAAGCCCGCCTGCGAGCCCCGCCACGAGTCCCGTGAGCGTTGCGCGCAGGCGGTCTTGCGAGGACATGGAACTACGGGCCGGTGCTGGCGACGGCCGTCGTCGTGGATTTCTGGATCAGCCGCACGGCATCGGCGAAGCGCGTCGCGCCGGTCGGGGCGCCGAGCACGACCGCGATCAGGTCGCGGCCCTGCGAGCGGATCCACGTGGCGAAGCAGTAGCCGGCTTCGCTGATGAAGCCGGTCTTGCCGCCCAGCACGTCGTACCGTCCATACAGGAGGCGGTTCGTGTTGTGGATCGCGTGCGCGCGGCGCTCGGTGCTGAACTCGTACGACTTGGTGGTGGTGATCTCCTGGATGAGCGGTTCGTGCGCCGCGGCGTGCAGCAGGCGCGCGATGTCCGACGCCGACGACACGTTGCGCTCGTCGAGGCCGGTGAACTCCACGAAGCGCGAGCCGGTCAGGCCCAGCTCGATCGCCTTGCGGTTCATTCGCGCCACGAACTCGTCGCCCGACAGGCCGGACTCGCGCGCGATGACGCGCGTGGCGACGTTGTCCGAGCACATGAGGCTCATGTGCAGCAGGTCGCCGAGCGCTACCTGCTCGCCCTTGCGCAGCTGCGTGTGACCGCCGCCCGTGATCTCGACGGGCGTCACCTCGACCATGCGATCGAGGTGCGGCCGCTGCTCGAGGAACACCATCGCGGTCATGAGCTTGGTCAGGCTCGCGATGGGCACGGAACTGTCGGAGCTCTTGGAGAACAGGATCTCGCCGGTGGCGGGATCGATCAGGATCGCGTGGCGCGCGTAGACGCCGCCGGCGGGCGGGGCGCCACGGCGCCCGCGCTTCTTGCCGCGGCTCTTGGCGCGGGCGGACTTGCCCTTGGCCGGCTTGGCCTTGGCGCCGATGGACGTGCGCGATCCCTTGCGGGTCTTGGAATGGGTGGCGGCGTCGGCCATCGTGGCCGGGACCGCGAGCGTGGCGAGCAGCAACAGCACGCCAAGCTGGCGCATGAAGCGGAGCAGCATTCGAACCCCTCCTCCGGGCCCCCTTGCGGGGTGCATGTACCGAACCATCCTTGGTATCGGCCGCTACATTTCAAAGTTAGTGGGCTGTTTGCGGCCGAGTCAACGCGGGATTTCCCCGCCCGCGTCATTTCGCCGTCAACGGGGCCGTGCGGATTGCACGAGATCCTCGCGCACGAAT
Source organism: Candidatus Eiseniibacteriota bacterium (assembly GCA_020849095.1). GTDB lineage: Bacteria > Eisenbacteria > RBG-16-71-46 > RBG-16-71-46 > RBG-16-71-46 > CAIXRL01. The sequence goes on along the minus strand of JADLGX010000362.1, from coordinate 7,761 downwards.
CGCACGAAGCGCTGTGCGGCCGCGAGCGCGGCGCTGTCGGCCTCGACCACTTCGGCCACGCGGCGGGGCTCGCGGCAGGCGAGCAGCGTGGGTGGAAGTTCGGTCCTCAGGCGGAAGAGAACCGCTTCCCAGCGCGCGAGCGTCGAGTCGCGATCGAATCCCGATGCGTCGCGCAGGCTGACCTGCGCGGCGCGCAGCGCCTCGGGCACCACGAGCAGCCGGCGCATGGCGCGGCGGCTGCGTTCGCATGGACTGACGCCCTTGCGCGGCGCGGCCACGTCGAGCACCGCCTCCAGGGTGAGCGCCGCATACAGGCCGGGCTCGCGCCGCCAGGCGCCGCTCTCGAGCGTCGCCCACTCGCGCTCGATGCGCGCATGGAGCGTGTCGAGCGCCGCGGTCTCGTTCGCGGGCAGCGCCGCGCGATCGACGCGCCGCGCCGCGTCCCGCACGCGCGCCACGCGCACGCGCGCGCTGTCGATGCCGGACTCCGAGAGCGGCATGAGCCGGTCCTCGGCGCCCTTGATGCCATAGCGCGTCGCGAGATCCGGCCGGTCGGCGAGCAGCCACGCCCGCCACGACGACTGCGCGGCGCGCAACCGCCGGCTCGCGGCGGACGTCGCGGCGCCATCCGCGCCGGCGGCGCGGGCCGCCGGAACGGCGAAGGCGCCCGCGACCATCGTCGCGAGCGCCAGCGCCAGGATGCCGTTGCGAAGAGTGCCGCCGCGCGGGTTCGCCATGCTCAAGGGCGCGGGTGCACGTTCTGCACGAGCGTCATGGGATCGTCGATCTTGAGCGGGCTCGTCGAGAGGAACGCCTGCGCGTACTTGACCCCGATCTGCCAGCCCCAGTAGCGCGCGTAGGACTCGAACGCCTCGCGCGGGTGCGGCAGGTGCGCGGGCCGCGGCCGGTCGGGGTGATAGAACTGGCTCAGGTGGCAGTCGATCGCGGCCAGCCAGGGTTCGATGTGATCCGAGATGTCCACGATGAACGTGGGCGCCGTGCCCGGCGGGATGAAGTAGAAGTAGATCGCGAGCGCCTGGTAGGGATCGCCTTCGACCGGCGCCTTGGCGAGATGCGCCAGATTGTAGGCGTTCGCGATGATCTGCCCCGACTTGTAGTGGTCGTTGTGCCCGAGGCCGCGCCCGATCGGCAGGTTGTAGTACGGCGCCAGGATGACCTTGGGCTGGTACCGGCGGATCACGCCCGCCACGCGGCAGCGGTTCTCGAAGGTGTCCTCGATGCGGCAGTCGCCCATGTCGAGGCATTCGCGCACGTCGAGCTGGAGATGCTTGCTCGCCTCGGCGCTCTCGCCCGCGCGGATCTCGGGAGTGCCCCAGCCCATGTCGCCCGACGTCATGTCGATGATGCCGGTCGAGTGGCCGTAGTCCTTCATCTTGCGCAGCATGCCGCCACAGCCGATTTCGGCGTCGTCGGGATGAGGGCCGAACGCGAGCAGATCGACGGGCATGAGTACGTCTCCTGATGGACATGGGGGGATCGGCCGGGTGCGCGAGCGCGCGGGCGGGCGGGGAGCGCCGCGACCGCCGCACTATAGCGAGCGCGCATGCCGGCCGACAACGCCCGATGCGGCCGTGTGGCGCCGGCGCCCCGGTGGGCTATGCTGCGCGCGTCGTTGCCCCCCACGTGGAGATCCCATGCTGTACTTCGCCTACGGTTCCAACCTCAACCATGAACAGATGCTCAGCCGCTGCCCCGGCTACCGTGCCGTGGGGCTGGCCGAGTTGCGCGACCACCGGCTGGTCTTTCCGCTGCATTCGCACACCTGGGAAGGCGGCGTGGCCAGCGTGCAGCCCGCGCACGGCGAAAGCGTGTGGGGCATGGTGTTCGAGCTCACCGACACCGACCTCGAGGCGCTCGACCGGTACGAGGGGTACCGCGGCCCGGACAACCAGCACAACGTGTACGACCGCAACTCCACGTACGTCGAGCTGACACGGCCGGACGACGGGTCGTTTCCGCGGCGCCTGCGCGTGAACTGCTACTTCGCGCGGCCCTCCAATCCGGGTCCGCCGTCGCGCCGCTACCTCGACGCGATCGTCGCCGGCGCCCGGCATCACCGCCTGCCCGCCGACTACATCGCGGCGCTGGCCAAGTCGGCCGTTCGCGACTGAGCGGTTCGCGGCGCCCGCGCGGTCAGCGCGGCGCGCGCAGCCGCCTCACGTCGCGGTCCACCTCGCGGCGCAACGCGCGCCACGCCGCTTCCACGTTGGCGCGGTTGGCGCGCACGTAGGCGAGCGCCACGCGCGGATCGCTCGCCGCGAGCCGCGTCATGCCGGCGTAGCCGGGCCCCGACAACTTGCGCCGGGCGGCCGAGGCGCCGACCCGCGCGAGCGCGTTCGACAGCACGTAGGGCAGGTGGCTCGTGCGCGCCAGCGCCGCGTCGTGCGCGCGCGCATCCACCACCAGCGCCCGCGCACCCAGGTCGCGCACCAGCGCTCGCGCCAGGGCGGGCGCCGCGCCGCGCACCGGCATCAGCGCGAACGTGGCGTCCGCGAACAGCGTGGCGCGAGCCGACAGGAACCCGCGCCCTTCGTTGCCGGCAAGGGGATGCCCGCCGCAGGCCCGCAGCCCGCGTGATGCGGCGGCGGCCAGCGCCTCGCTGATGCCGCGCCGCGCGCTGCCGGTGTCGAGCAGCACGGATCCCTTGCGGCTCGCCGCGGCGGCGCGCTCGATGAGCGCCGGCAGCGCGTCCACCGGCGCCGCGAGCAGAACCAGATCGGCGTCGGCGCACGCGCACTCCAGGTCGAGCGCGATCTCGTCCACCGCGCCCCCGGCGAGCGCCGCCTCGGCGGTGCGCCGGCGCGCGTCGAATCCCGTGCGGTGCCAGTGGCCGGACGTGGCGAGCGCCAGTCCCACGCTGCCGCCGATCTGTCCCAGCCCGATGATCGCGATGCGGCGCTGCGAAGCCGCCGGTGGCGGATTGTGGGCGAGATCGGGGCGAAGCCCGGCCGCCTCGTCCAGATAAACGGGCTGCAGCTTCTGTCCGCGCGGCACGTCGCGCACGGTCACGAGCACGCGCACGATCCGCCGGGGCGCGCCCGGCACCGCCATTTCGGTGGCGCCCAGCAGCGGCACGTCGGTCCAGCCCAGCTGGCGCGCGGAATGCGCCGGAAAGTCGGCGGTCAGGTCGGGCGTCGCGGTGAACACCGCGCTCACCACGTTGGCGGGCAGCAGCTGGTTGCGCTCGATGAGCTCGGCGAGCAGTCGCGACGTGGCCGTGCGGATGGCCTTCACGGTGTTGGCGGGAACCGAGATCGCGCCGCGAACCGCGGCGATCGTGAGCGACATGGACTCTCCCTGGAAAAGACGAGCGGGCGGCCGACAGGGCCGCCCGCTCGAGAAGCTACCGGCCGCGTCCGGCGGCACGAAGGGATTTCAACGCAGGCGCACGATCCGCCGGGTCGCGGTCACGCCGGCGACGTCGAGCTCGAGCCAGTAGACGCCGGGAGCGGCGTGGCGCTGGTCCTCGAGCCGTCCGTCCCAGCGATACTCGTGCTCGCCCGCCGGCATCAGGGGCAGCGCGATCTGGCGCACGTTGCGGCCCGCGGCATCGTGCACGCGCAGCGTCGGCGACGCCCCGTAGCCGAGCCGGAAGCGGACCATCGTGTCGCCCGAGCCGGGATTGGGCCAGGGCGCGGCCAGCGAAACGGGCTGCCGAACCGCCGGCGCCGGTGCGACGGCAGCCACCGCGGCATCGCTGGAGTACATCCAGAGGCGCCCCATGTAGCTCACGTAGAGTTCGTCGATGCCGTTTTCGTTGAGGTCGTGCGCCTCCGCCGCGAGCGACGACGCGCTCACGACGTTGCCCGGCACGAAGCTGACGGCGTATCCGGGCGTGCCGAATGTATGCAGCTTCACGGCACGAGTCGGGATTCCGGCGAAGGCGCCGTCGATCATCGTCGTGGTCTGCACCGTCACGACCAGTTCGAGCTCGCGGCTGGGCTCCAGCTGCGCGTAGAACCAGTCCACGCCGGCCACCGAGACATCGTGGGTGGCGAGGGAGTCCAGCAGCCGGTAGGAGCCGTCGAAGCCGTACACCGAGAGGTTGGCGGCTCCGTCGGCAATGACCGGGCCGCGGAGCACGTAGTCCACGGTGCCGTTCTGGTCCACGTCCTGGAGCGCGATCTCGAAGCCGAAGGTCAGGAACAGATCCGGCCCGGTGAAGAGCCGCTCACCGAATGCATTGAAGACGCAGAGGGAGTACCGGTGGGTGGCGACCGCGCTGGGAAGCAGCTCGGCGATCTCCGGCCTTCCGTCGCCGTCGAAATCCGCGATGCGCCGGGTCTCCGGATACGAGCCGCTGCTCATGGGAGCGCCCGAGTTCCAGCGTTCCGGGAGCGAATAGGCGGACGACCGGCCGCTCAGTGCGGCGAGCGAGGCGGTGGTGCAGACCAGAACGGCAACGAGCAGCGCGCGCTTCATCCGGAGCCTCCGTGGGTGCAGGCCGAAGAGCGCGGCGCGGGCGTCCCCGTTCCCGCGATCGTCGCCTGCCTCGTGTGGGACGACCGCTCCGGTCCGGAATCACGAGAAAAACGGTAGCGCCGGGAGGCTCGCCGGCGGCCGGGCTGGGGTCAGTGCGGATCCCACGTGGGGTGGGCGCCGAACAGCCCGTCCACGAAACCGATCTGCCAGGCCAGGTAGAGCCCGAATCCCACGGAGAGCAGGCCGGTCGCCACGCGCAGAGACGTGGCGAAACGCGGCCAACGCGCCGCGCCCATCGCGAGCGGGGCGGCCATGCCGGTCGTGATCAGCGCCATTCCGATCAGCGTTCCCAGCGCGAACGTCAGCAGGTACGCGAGCGCGGTGCCCACGTCGCGCACCGTCGCCAGCACCAGCAGCGCCACCGCCGCGCTGCCCGCCAGCCCGTGCACGGTGCCCACGAAGAAGGCGCGCCACTTGGGCATCGGCACGTCGGCGGTCATCTGCGCGTGCAGGTGCGCATGTCCGCGTCCCAGGTTGAGCAGCCCCACCACGATCAGCGCGAGCGCCACCGCGAACTCGAGCGCCAGGCCCACGCGCGGCGGCACCACCAGATTGAACGCGACGATGGCGCCGCCCACCACGAACAGCGTGAGCGAGTGCCCCAGCCCCCAGATGGCGCCGAGCAGCGTGGCCGGCAGCAGCCGGCGCGTGCGCGCGGTGATCGCCGCCACCGCCACCACGTGGTCGGGGTCCGACGCGTGCCGAATGCCGAGCGCGAGCCCGAGTCCGAGGAGGGCGAGCGGACTCACTTCGGCGCGCCGACCTCCAGCCCGTACAACTGCTCGAAGTACTCGCGCATCATGCGGTCGGTCGAGAACTGCTTCGTGGCCATCTCGATGCTCGCGACCATCATCTTCTTCCAGACCGCGGGCTTCTTCCACGCCGGCAGCACGCGGGACGACAGCGTGTCGTACAGCGCCTCGAGGTCGCGCAGGTCGTCGCCCGGCTCGCCCTTGCCGATGGCGAAGCCGTTCACGCCGTCGTCGCACGCTTCGGGCCACCAGCCATCGAGAATGCTCACGTTGAGGCAGCCGTTCATGGCCGCCTTCATGCCCGAGGTGCCGCTCGCCTCGAGCGGACGGATCGGGTTGTTGAGCCACACGTCGCAGCCGCTGGTCAGCAGGCGGCCCAGCGCCATGTCGTAGTTTTCCAGGAACAGCACCTTGCCCGGGTGCTTGCGCGCGCCCTGCACGAGCCGCGCGACGATGTTCCGCCCGGTCGCGTCGTCGGGGTGCGCCTTGCCGGCGAACACCACGCGCACGTTGCCCTGGGTGAGCAGCTTTTCGAGGCGCGATTCGTCACGAAGGATGAGGTCGCTGCGCTTGTAGCTGGCCGCGCGGCGCGCGAAGCCCACCAGCAGCGCCTCGGGGTCGAGCTCGTCGCCCGTGCGCTCCTGGATGGCTTCGAGAAGCGCCTTCTTGTTGGCGACGTGCGCCGCCCACACCTTCTCGGGATCGCTCCCGGCAGCGCGGATGGACTTGGTCTGCCACGTCGGCTGGTGCACGCCGTTCGTGATCGCGCCGATCGGGCAGGCGCCCTTGACGCCCGACCACATCTCGCGCGCGGTCTCGCCGTGCAGCTGCGCGACGGCGTTCGCCTTGTGCGCCAGTCGCAGGCCGGCGATGGTCATGTTGAACGGGTCGCCGCCGATGGCGCGCATCTCGGCGCCCGACAGCTCCAGGCAGGCGCCCATGCGCCGCAGGTCCTTGATCTGGTGCTCTTCGTTGCCCGCCTTGACCGGCGTGTGCGTGGTGAACACGATCTTCTCGCGCACCTTTTCCCACGCTTGCGGGAACTGCATGCCGCCCTGCATCGCGTCGGCGATCATCTCGATGCCCGCGAAGACGGCGTGCCCTTCGTTGAAGTGGTAGGTGTGGATGTTGTACCCGAGCCACCCCAGCGCGCGCTGTCCGCCGATGCCGAGCAGCATCTCCTGCGCGATGCGCGTGTCGGTGCCGGCCTCGTACAGCCGGTGCGTGATCCAGCGGTCCTCGTGCTTGATCGGGTCGATCAGGTACAGCGGGCAGTGCCCGAACTTGTCGGTCACCCACACGCGGCACTGCACTTCGGTGCCGCGCACCCGCACGCGCACGCGCACGCCGGTGTCCTGCAGCCAGTCCGCCGTGTAGCCCGGAAACTCCTCGTACGGCCGCCCGTCCGCGCCGATGCGCTGCACGCAGTATCCGCGCGCCCACAGCAGGCCCACCGCCACCATGGGCATGTGGAGGTCCTTGGCGGACTTGATGAAGTCTCCGGCCAGGATTCCGAGGCCGCCCGAGTAGATCGGGAAGGACTCGTGGAGGCCGTATTCCATGCAGAAGTAGGCGACGTGCGGTTGACGCTGAACCATCAGGACTCCGGATAGTCGGCAGTAGATTGCTGCGGCGGGAAGGGCGCGGATGATAGGGGAGGCCCGGCGCGGCTGTCACGCGGGGCTACGCCGCATGTATCGGCGGCGCGGGGTTCGCGGTCCAGCACGGATTCGCCGCGTTGGTGGAATGCTCGCGGCGGTTTCAGCCGCGTTTCACGGCAGCACCACCAGGCGGCGCACCTCGCGGCGCTCGCCCGCTCGCAGCTGCGCAAAGTACAGCCCGGCGGGCACGGCGCCGCCGCGCGCGTCGCGCAGGTCCCACGCCGACTCGTTCGCGCCGGCCGCGGCCGGGCCGTCGAACAGCGTGCGCACGATGCGGCCCTGCGCGTCGAGCAGTTCGAGCCGGGCGTGGCCCGCGCGCGGGAGCGTGAACGACAGGCGCGTGGCCGAGCGCGCCGGATTGGGCGAGGGCGGCGCCAGCGCCAGCCGTGCGGGCGCGGCGACCCCGTCCACCGCGAGCGGGCGGAGCAGCGCGCGCTCGATGTTGAGGCGCGGACCGATCGGGTTGTCGTAGGCGCGCGCGTCGCCGTTGAGCACCAGCTGCTGCATCACCTGCGCGGGCGACAGCGCCGGGTACTCGCCGCGAACCAGCGCGGCCGCGCCCGCCACGATGGGCGCCGAGAACGACGTGCCGTCGTTGGCCATGTAGGCGTGCACGCCGTCGAACCCGCAGTAGGTCTCGAAGTACCACCACGACAGGTCGTCGTAGCCGTAGTTGCGCGCGATGCTCGACCACACGCTTTCGCCCGGTGCCGCGATGTCCACCCAGTCGCCCCAGTTGGACCAGTCCGCGCGGTTGTTGGACATGGTGGTCGCCCCCACGGCCAGCACGCCGTCACACGCGGCGGGATACGTGGGCGTGTCCACGCCGTCGTTGCCGGCCGACG
>JADLGX010000361.1 GCA_020849095.1 Candidatus Eiseniibacteriota bacterium | reverse complement strand
TGGCGCTGGCGGAACTTCATCATCGCGGCGGTCTCCGAGGGGGAAGAGGGTGAGCGGGACTAAAGCACGCCCCACGCCTCGAGCAAACGCTCGAGGTCTTCCTGCGAATAGAACTCGAACTCGACCTTGCCACCTTTGCGTCCAGGCGAAATGGCGACGTGCGTGCCGAAGCGCTGCTGGAGCTTGGTCTCCCACTCGCCCAGCCCTTCGAGCTTCTCGGTCCGCGGCCGCGAATGCGCCTTGCGCGACTTCCGCTTCACGAACGCCTCGGTACGGCGCACCGAGAACCCCTTGGACTGGACGTACCGAGCCGCAGCCAACTGATCGCCAGAGCTCTCGATAGACAAAATTGCTCGAGCGTGTCCCGCGGTCAGTGTTCCACGTGAAACCATCTCCATCACCTCGACCGGCAGCACGAGCAGGCGAAGCGAGTTGCTGATAGAACTCCGCTGCTTTCCCACACGCTCGGAGACCTGGTCGTGGGTCAGGCCCACGCGCTCGATAAGCGCGTGGTAGGCGCGAGCCTCATCGATGGGATTGAGGTCTTCGCGCTGGATATTCTCGATCAGGGCCAGTTCCATCAGCTCGGTGTCCGTGTAGTCCCGGACGATGGCCGGCACCTTGGTCAGGCCGGCCAGGTGGGCGGCGCGCAGGCGGCGCTCACCCGCCACCAGCTGATAGTCCCCCGGCCCCTTCTTGCGGACGATGACCGGCTGCAAGATGCCGCTGGCCTTGATCGAATCCGCCAGCTCGCGGAGCGAATCGTCGTCAAAGCGCTTTCGCGGCTGGAAGGGGTTGGCTCCCACGTCCTCAATGGGCAGCTCCAGCACGCCGGCGTTGGTCGCGGGCAGCGCGGGGGCTGCGGGACGCCCGTCGGCGGTCTCATTGGCGGTCGCGGACGAGATGAGGGCCTCGAGTCCGCGCCCCAGCACCTTCTTACTCATGCTCCATGACCTCTCTGGCAAGCTCCCGGTAGCTTTCGGCGCCGGTGCTGTTGGGGTCGTACAGAACGATGGGCTTGCCGAACGAGGGGGCCTCGCTCAGGCGGACGTTTCGCGGAACAACGGTCTTGTACACGCGCTCGGCGAAGAACTTTCTCGCCTCCTCTGCCACCTGCTGGGAGAGGTTCAGGCGCGCGTCGTACATGGTCAGCAGCACCCCTTCGATCCGCAAAGCCGGGTTCAGGTGGTCCTGGACGAGCCGAATGGCCCCGATCAGCTGGGTCAGGCCCTCCAATGCGAGGTACTCGCACTGCAGAGGGATCAAGACGGAGTCCGAGGCCGTCAGCGAGTTCACCGTCAGCAGGCCCAGGGAGGGGGGGCTATCGATGAAGATGTAGTCGTAGGAGTCGCGCACCTTGGCGAGGCAGCTCTTGAGCCGGGTCTCGCGCGCCATCATTCCCACCAACTCCACCTCGGCGCCCGACAGCCGCTGGCCGGCCGGAATCAGGTCCATGGAGGCGAGCGCGGTCGGCATGATGGCCTGCTGGATCTCCGCCTGGCCGATCAGCACCTCATAGGTGGTCGCGCGCTGGTCATTGCCATTGATCCCGAGCCCGCTCGTCGCGTTCCCCTGCGGATCAATATCGATGAGCAGGACCCGCTTGCTCTCCTGGGCAAGGCAGGCACCCAGATTGATGGCAGTCGTGGTCTTTCCCACGCCGCCCTTTTGGCTCGCTATCGAGATGACTCGTCCCATTGCGGTGGCTTATCCAGGCGCTGGTGCGCCAATCGCGAGGCGTGGGGTGGGGCCCGGCTTCTGCAACGGTCCGGGCTCGCCAGAGTGAGGGAGGCGCTTCGGGGATTGGGGTACTTCGTCCCGACTGGCCGCGCGAAGATAGCAACGCGGCCCATGCCCTCTCAAGAACTATGTTCCACGTGAAACCATGCAGGCAAATACTCGCTAGCTTTTTACTTCCTTACGAATACAGCGCACACATTGTAGCCTTCGCGAATCTCGTGAGCGCGCTCGAACTCCCAGAAGGCGCCCCAGGCAGCCGCGTCCTCCTTCATCTCGTCCACGTACCCGCTGCCCTTCCAGAGAAAGGCCCGGCCGCCCGGCTGCACGATGTCCTTGGCCAGCATGAGCGTGGGGGCGATCGTCATGGTCGCGCGCGAGGTGAATCCGTCGCAGGCGAGCGCCTCGCGATCCTCCTCGACCAACATCTCGAGCCGGCCGGTGATGACTTCAAAATGCTTCAGGTTCAAGTCCTGCTTCACTTTTCGCAGGAACAGAGTCTTGTTTCTCCGCGACTCGATCAGCGTCCAGGACTCCCCGACGCCGACGATCGCCAGCGGAGCGGCCGGCAAGCCGGCGCCCGAGCCGAAATCCACGAAGCGCTTGCAGCCCGACTCCTTGAGCAGCCGGGCAGGCGACAGCGACTCGCTCAGGTGGCGCTCGACCAGGCGAGGTTCATCGTGCCGGGAAACCAGGTTCGAGACGCCGCGATTCCACTCGAACAGCTGCCGCGTGTAGGCGCGCAACCGATCGATGCAGCCCTTGGGATCGTCACTGACCCCTTCGAGCATCGGCAGCAGCGCCTCCCACGGCTGGCGCGAGAGCGCGCTCTCGGCCGCGGTGGGCGACACTTTGCGCTTGGGCGGAGTGGTACGGGCAGGTTTCTCGGACTGCGGGCCCCGCGTGCGGCCATCACGACCGCCAGAACTGGGGCCGCTACCGCGCGAGGCGGGACGGCGAGGTGCGTTCATGGGTCGCGGACTCTACCACGCCCCATCCGGTGACGCTCAGCCGTTCGAAATCCCTCGCTTCACGTACACCAGCATCACGCCCACGTCGGCCGGCGACACGCCCGCGATGCGCGCCGCTTGCCCCATGTTTTCCGGACGCCAGCGCCGGAGCTTTTCGCGGGCCTCGCTCGACAATCCCTCGAGCGCTCCCTCCCACAACCGGGAGGGAATCTCGATGTCGTCTAGGGCGGCGGCCGAGGCCGCCGTGCGCAGCTGACGCTCGATGTAGCCCGCGTACTTGAGCCGCACCTCGATCGCGCCGCGCCAGGTCCTCGGCAACTCGCACCGCACGCCGAAATCGGCCAGCGAATCCACCGAGCCATTTGGACGGGCAATCCATTCGGCCGCCGTGATGGACCGGGGCAGGGCGCTGCCCCCGGGAGGCGGGGTCACGCGAACTCGTTCCAAACGCGTCACTTCGGCCGCGATCGCGGCGTACTTGGCGCGCACGGACTCCCCCTGCTCCGCAGCCAGCAACCCGATCGCCACGCCGAGCGGGGCCAGGCGCTCGTCCGCGTTGTCGGCGCGCAGGAGCAGCCGGTGTTCGGCCGCCGAAGTGAACATGCGGTAGGGCTCGACGTGCTCGCGAGTGACGAGGTCGTCCACCAGCACCCCGATGTACGCCTGGTCCCGGCGCAGCACGAACGCCCCTTCGCCGCGCAGCTTTCGCGCGGCATTGATGCCCGCCATCAGTCCCTGCGCGGCCGCCTCCTCGTACCCCGAGGTGCCGCAGATCTGCCCGGCCAGGTAGAGACCCGGGATGCGCTTCACCTCGAACGTGGAATGCAGCTGGTGCGGCAGCACGAAGTCGTACTCCACCGCGTAGCCCGGGCGGATCATCTCGGCGCGTTCCAGCCCCCGGATGGTGCGGATGAACTCCAGCTGGACGTCCTCGGGCATGCTGGTCGAGACGCCGTTGACGTAGATCTCCGGAACGTCGCGCCCCTCGGGCTCGAGGAACAGGTGGTGCGCCTCACGCTCGGGGAACTTGACCACCTTGTCCTCGAGCGAGGGGCAGTAGCGCGGCCCGGTGCCCTTGATGGCGCCGGAGTAGAGCGGCGAGCGCGCGATGTTGTCCCGGATCACCTGGTGGGTTCGCGCGTTGGTGTGCGTCGTCCAGCACAGCGCCTGTTCCAGCTCGAGCTCTCCCGTCCAGTGCGAGAAGGGCTCGGGAAGATCGTCGCCCGGGGCCTCCGCCAGCAGGTCCCAGTCGATGGAATCGCGATGCAGGCGGGGCGGAGTGCCGGTCTTGAGCCGGCCGCGCTCCAGCCCCAGCGCGCCCAGGCATTCGCTCAGCGCGCGCGCCGCATGCTCGCCGATGCGCCCGCCCTCCAGCTGCCGGTCGCCAATGTGGATGATCCCGTTCAGGAACGTGCCCGGCGTGATCAC